>CAYXEY010000075.1:0-10747 GCA_964464105.1 uncultured Planctomycetaceae bacterium | reverse complement strand
TCAGAGCACACGGCCTATCTCCAACAGCGCGCGTTGGACAAGGAGCTGCACCGCCAATGGCGAACGCGGCAACTTGGGCTGGCTGGCATCGCTCTGTTGATCACTCTCGGCCTGGCGGTGTACGCGATTCGATATCAGCCCAAGGTGGTGAAGAACCCCGCCCGAACGGTCGCGTTTGCCGTTTTGCTGCTCGCGGCTCTGATTGCCACCCAGATCGTCAGCGTGAGCGGCACCCAGTACTGGAGCGTCGCTCCGGTCACCGTGGTGGCGGCCATATTGACGATTGCCTACGCCCAGCGCTTCGCCATCGGCGCGACGGCCCTGCTCAGCGTGCTGCTGTGCCTGTCGATCAATGGATCGATCGGACTCTTCCTTGTGCATATGACGGTCATCTGCGTGGCCGCGCTGCTGCTGTCTGAGATTCGCACGCGACTCAAGATGGTCGAGGTCGGCGTGCTGACGGCGCTGGCCGGCGGCGTGGCGGCGGGGATCGTGGGGCTGACCCGCGGGCTGCAACTTGAGTTGCTGGTGACCGACGCGCTGCGGGCGCTGATCGGGGCGCTGGCGGGCGTAAGCGTGATCCTGGTGCTGCTGCCGCTGATCGAAAAGACCTTTCGCATCGCGACGAGTTTGACGCTGCTGGAATGGGCCGACACCAGTACGCCGCTGCTCAAGCAGTTGATTCAGAAGGCGCCGGGTACCTGGCAGCATAGCCACTTGCTCGGCAGCATGGCCGAATCGGCCGCCGAGGAGATCGGCGCGAATGGCCTGCAAGTCCGCGTCGGGGCTTATTACCACGACATCGGCAAGATGCTCAAGCCGCAGTATTTCGTCGAGAACCAGCGGGCCAACATGAATGCCCACGACGGCCTTGCACCCACGATGAGCCTGCTGGTCATTTTGGCGCATGTCAAAGACGGCCTGGCCCTGGCCAAGGAGTATGGCCTGCCGCCGGTGCTGCATCAGTTCATCGCCGAGCATCACGGCACAACCGTGGTGAAGTACTTCCACTCGATGGCCGCACAGCGGGCCGAACTGGAAGACGAGGACCGCGAGGTGAGCGAGACCGAGTTCCGCTACGGCGGGCCGAAGCCGCGCTCCCGCGAAAGCGCCATCCTCATGCTCTGCGACGGCGTCGAAGGCGCAGTCCGCTCATTGCAGGACCCCACGCCCGGCCGCATCGAGGCAGTGGTCCACGAGATCGTCATGGCGAGACTGCTCGATGGCCAGCTCGATGATTGCGACTTCACGCTGAAGGAACTGAGCCGCGTGGAGCAATCGCTGGTCAAGAGCCTCTGCGCCATCCACCATGGCCGCATCGCCTATCCTAAGGCGCCGGAGAAGCCGGAGCGCAAATCCTCGGTGCAGAACATGCGAAGCGCCTGATTCAGAATTGTCTTCGGCATGTGTTACGCAGAGCCTCGCATGGCATCGCGTAATTCAAGGTCTGTAACCGTCGTTTCGATTGTTCCGTGACTCGGCGCTTCGCAGTTTTCGCTCGGTGTCTACAAGCTTCTGCATGGTGCGGGCCTGCTGCTCGTTGCGAGCGTCCAGCTCCTCGCGAAGTTCGCGCATCTCGCCTTTGGCGTTGCGAAGCTGTCGGTCAGCCTCCTCGTATTTATCTTCTGCCGTCTTGATGCGCTGTTGCGAGAACTGAGCCTCCGCCTTGAGTCGCGCGTTCTCGGCTTGAAGCGAGGAGACTTTGAGCGATCGATTGACCTGGTCCATGTCGCGCTGCCGCTCCGCCTCGGCATCACGCAGTGCGGATTTCCCGGCGTTGAGGGCGATCTGTGTCTTGCCCACGGTGAGGTTCAATTCAGCATTGTTCCGCTCGAGTGCATATCGATGAAGCCGATTGTTGCGCTCCATCAATATGAAATGCAGGGCGATCAGCGGAATCGCGGTGAGCACGCTCGCGCACAGGGCAACGACCACTGGCGACCTGCGGCGCGTTGTTGTGCCTATCGTTGGCTTGATGCCTGCATCGCCGCATTGCCGGCAGAACTCACTGACTGCGGGATTGCTCGCGCCGCACTTGGTGCAGAACACAACCACGGCCGGGGCGCTGGGCGATACAGCATTCGAATGATGGTATTCGTTCATGCTGGGATTCTAACCACAGCCGGCCGAAGAACCTCTCGGGCAACGTCGATCGTGGCCCAAGCCGATGGGCTGACCGACCGGCCATTGGCCGGTTCCACAATATTTGTGATCGGCTACCTCGCGATGACCGGCAGCGGCAGGCTGCCGTCGGCTCGGGGGAGAGGGTCGGGGGGTTTGATGGTCACGCTGCCGCCGCGGAGGGTGGCCTCACCGCGTTCGACGCGCTGGGCGAACGCAACGCTCTCTTCATAGAGCGCATCGAGCATGTCGGCCTCGCTGACCGTGCGCTTCTGTTCGCCCTGCACGTAGATGATGCCCTTGCCCTTGCCGGCGAAGACCGCGACATCGGCGCCCTCGGCCTCGCCGGGGCCGTTGACCACGCAGCCCATGACCGCGACTTTGACGGGTGTCTTGATCGTGGCCAGCCGCGTGCGGACCTCCTGCACCAGGCTGATCAGGTCGATCTCGATGCGTCCGCAGGTGGGGCAGGCGATCAGCTCCGGCTCGACGCGAGGTTTCAGGCCGAGGCAGTTGAGCATCTCCTTGGCATCGTGGACTTCATAGACCGGGTCGCTGGCATAACTGATTCGCACCGTGTCGCCGATGCCCTCGGCCAGAAGGGTGCCCAGGGCGACGACGCTGCGAATGCAGCCGGTCTCCTTGGGCCCGGCGTGGGTGACGCCGAGGTGCAGCGGGAAGTCGTACTTCGCGCTGATGGCCTGATAGGCGCGGATGACGATCCGCGCGTCGATGCTCTTGGCCGAGATGACCACGTCGTGAAAGTCGTTCTCGTCGAAGATACGGATGTACTCTTCGAGCTTTTCCAGCATGATGTCGATCAAATGCTGCTCGTAGTCGGTTTCGAGCGAGGCCTTTTCCGCGGCGCGCTTGTCCTTGTCCTTGCGCTCGATGATGCCGCCTTCATTCACGCCGACGCGGATGGGGATACTTCGCTCGCGACAGGCCCGGATGACGCGATCAACTTGGGCGCGATCCTGAATGTTTCCGGGGTTGAGGCGAATCTTGTGTACGCCGGCCTCAACGGCCTCCAGCGCCCGTTGAAAGTGAAAGTGCACATCGGCCACGATCGGCACCGGCACCTGCGGCAGGATGTGCTTCAGCGCCTCGGTGTCACGCGGTTCCGGCACGGCCACCCGGACGATGTCGCATCCGGCTTGAGCCAAGGCGTGAATCTGCTTGACGGTGGCGTCGATGTCGTAGGTGTAGGTCGACGTCATAGACTGAATGGACACCGGCGCCACGCCACCAATGGCGACGGGTCCGACACGAACGGTGCGGGTTTTGCGGCGTGGGGGCATGGGTGGATTAACGGGTTGACCGGCTTCGAGGCTTTTGAGGGCCGCGCCGCTTCGCATGTGATTTGTTTTTAACTCGCGGTGTCTTGGTTCCGTTCTTTGCCTTCCGCAGAGAATCCCAAGGCAAATCACGATCGAGATTCTTGAGAATAGCATCGACCTCGCCGCCGGCGTCGCGCCACAGCTTGCGCCGAATAGCACGAATCTCATTGACTATCTTTTCGGCACGACGGATTTCTGATTTGGGAGTAGCCATCAGTGATCGATCTCCGGCATCAACATCACAGGTGTTGTGATAATTGGAGTAGGCAAACCAATGCGCTGATTCACAATAGCTATGTGTCTCGCCTTATTCGCGTTGGCCAGGTGGCGACAATTCCAAGTGACAAGGAAGTCCATTTTGTGCAACGAAGCCATGGCCAGGTGGGCCGCATCCCCCAAGGAATTGCGCGGCATCACCAGGTTCTTCAAGTAGTATTGTATCACACTAGCGAGCTTTGAGGCTTCATCCAGAATTTCGACTTCTCTGAGTAGTTCGACACATGATGCTGCCTTCGCAGAGGGAATCTCGGATAGTTCTGCAATCACGAATCTCGACGTGAAAAGTTCATAGTCATGACGGTGATCGTCCCACCATTTTCGGGTGAAATCCCGCCAGGTTTGCACGATTCGATCCGAACGAGTCTCGTGATAAAAACTCGGAATTGTAGATTCGATGTATGCTGAAGGCATTGAACGACTCTACGCTAATCCCCGAACTTGATCCCCTGCGCCAGCGGCAACTGCGTGGTGTAATTGATCGTGTTGGTCTGCCGGCGCATGTAGGCCTTCCAACTGTCGCTGCCGCTTTCTCGGCCGCCGCCAGTCTCCTTTTCGCCGCCGAAGGCCCCGCCGATCTCCGCCCCGCTGGTGCCGATGTTCACGTTGGCGATGCCACAATCGCTGCCGGTCGCCGAGAGGAACCGCTCGGCCTCCAGCAGATTGCGGGTAAAGATCGCGCTCGACAGGCCCTGCGGCACGTTGTTGTGCATTGCGATGGCGTCGTCGAACTCTTCGTAGCCCATGATGTACAGGATCGGCGCGAAGGTCTCCTCCTGCACGATCTTGAACTCATTACGAGCATTGGCCAGGCACGGTTCGACGTAGCAGCCGCCGGGATATTTGTCGCCGGAAAGAGGCTTGCCGCCGTACAGCACTTCGCCGCCCTCGGCCTTCAGCTTCATTAACGCGTTCTGCATGTCCTTGACGGCGCCGGCGTCGATGAGAGGACCCATCAACGTGCCCTCTTCGAGCGGGTTGCCGATGCGGACCTGCTTATAGGCGGCGATCAGCCGGTCGGTCAGATCCTTGCGAATCGACTCGTGCACGATGAGCCGCCGCGTGCTGGTGCAGCGCTGTCCGGCCGTGCCGACCGCGCCGAAGACGAGCGCCCGCATGGCCAGCGACAGATCAGCCTCGGGCGTGACGATGATCGCGTTGTTTCCGCCGAGTTCGAGGATCGTGCGGCCCAGCCGCTTGCCGACGACTTCGCCGATACGATAGCCCATCCGGCATGAGCCGGTCGCCGACACCTGAGGAATACGTCTGTCGTTGATCAATTCTTCGCCGACGGTGCTGCCCTTGCCGATGACCAGGCTGAAGATCGCCGGATCGTGACCCATGTCGCGGCAGACCTCGGCGGCGATGCGCGTGGTCGCAACGGCGGTCAGCGGCGTCTTGCTCGACGGCTTCCACAATGTCGCATTGCCGCACACGGCGGCGAGCGCGCTGTTCCAACACCAGACGGCGACGGGGAAGTTGAATGCACTGATGACCGCGACGATGCCGAGCGGATGCCACTGCTCGTACATCCGGTGGCCCGGCCGCTCGCTGTGCATGGAGAGTCCATACAGTTGTCGCGACAGGCCACAGGCGAAGTCGCAGATGTCGATCATCTCCTGGACTTCGCCCTCGCCCTCGGCGGTGATCTTGCCCATCTCCAGCGAGACGAGCGCGCCAAGTTCCTTCTTCCGTTCGCGGAGGGCGTTACCAAGTCGTCGGACCAGCTCCCCGCGAACGGGGGCGGGCACTGTCCTCCAATTCTCAAACGCCTTCGACGCGGCCGCGACGACCTTGTGATACTCAGTGGTCGTCGCCTGGCGCACCGAGCCGATGGGGCGGCCATCCACCGGGGAAATCGACTCGAGCAATTCGCCGGAGCCGAACCACTCGCCGTTGTAGGCGCCGAGGCTGGTTGATTCGATGCCAAGTTTTTGGAGGATGCCGTGCATAAGGAAGCGGTTCCTTTCGGGATTCTGAGTCGCTGGATTTTAGCGGATGGGAATAAAGTGTGCGCGCAGGATCACCTGAACGTGCTTGACCGGGCCGTTCAAAATGCCGTCCATGTTGTAATTACTTTCGCTCAGTTAGGAGTTCGGTGAGGACTTCTCAGGCTCGGTCTCATCATCTTCTTCCATGGTGTCCGCTCGTCGAGTTACCACGGCGACATTGATCTCCAGGGTCGCGGCCACTTTCTTGCCGACTTCGCGTCCCACGATCTTGTAATCCGACAGATTAATCTTGAATTTGCCCTTCACGGACTTGATGCCCAGGCCTTCTTTTTCCTTCGGTTCGGCGAACCAGGTCATCACCACGGGGATGCTTGCGTCGCGCTCCACGCCGTTCAGGGCCATCTTGCCGACAAAGTTTGCTCGGACGCTCTTGCCGGTCTTCCCGGCGGCCTTGAGGTCTTCCATCTTGGTGATGGTGAAGACAATGTCCGGATTTGCCTCGGCGTCAATCCAGGGCGCGGCCATCATGTGCTTGTTCATGCCTGGTTTGCCGGTGTCGAGCGACTTCCACGGCACGGTGAATTTGCCTTCGATCGCATCGAGCTTGGCCGGATTGAGGGTGATCTCGCCGGTGATGTCCTTGGTCTTACCGTTGATCGTCTCCACCGACGTCTTGCTGATGAAGTTCACTGAGTTGGTCTTCGACTTCTTATCGACCACGAACTTCAGCTTTTCATCGAGCGCGCCCTGCATGGTGGCGGGCTTCGGGCCGGTCGGAGTTGTGGGAGGCTGTCCGCCGGCGGGGCGGTTGCGATTACCACCCCCGCGGCCCGGCTGTGCAAGCGCAAAGGTCGCGAGCGCGGGAAGAATGAGAAGCCCGAGCGCGAAATTGCGAACCCGTGGCGTCGTCAATGCAAACATGTTTCAGTCTCCATTTGAACTCGGAAATACGGTGTGGACCACGCGTACAATGATAATTCACGCCGGTTTTTATTGCCAGTTTTGGCGATTTCAGCGGGATTTGTCGGCGGCCTGGGCGCGCATCAGCTCTTCCATGGCCTCGTCGGTGCGTTCGCGTCGTTCATAGGGCGGCATCGTCTTGATTTTCTTCGCCGGCAGCCCGCCCCACAGCTCATTCTCGCCAATCGTGGTGAATGGCGGAACGACCGCGCCGCCTAGGATGACCGCGCCTTTGCCGATCTTGCACCCGCCATAGATGATCACATTACCGCCGAAGAGCACGTCGTCCTCGATGACCGTGCGGCTGATGATGATGGTGTCGCGCTCCTGCGAGTGACCGGCGACGATGGTTCCGTAGCCGAAAGTGACGTTGCGTCCGATGGTGGTGAGGTGTGGGTCGAGCAGGATCGGGTCCATGATGTAACACGACTTGCTTCGCGGACCGAAGACGCGGCCCATGATCCAGACGAACGGCGGCAGGTTGGCGATGTTGAAGACGAGAAAACCGGGGAAGGGCGCGTGATAGCGCGCCTTGCTGAGCACGGCGATGAAGCAACTTGAAATGATGTTCAAATTGGGTGCTTTGCCGGGCGTCATGGAGTAGCGCCCTTCGCGCGGCGTCGGGATGGGCGCGCGCTGCAGTGCCAGAAGCAGAACATAAACCATGTTGTAGATGACCACCCATGCGACGCCGATCTGCGCAAGTTCATAGGTGCTTCTGAAGGGGCGGGATAGAATGTCGTCGAGACCGGTGTAGTGCTTTGGCCAGATCTGATACTTGAGCACGATGTATGCGGTCACCGTGCCGGAGAAGGACCAGATGAAGGCCCGCCATCCGGCGTCGAGAAGCAGAAAGAAGCGCAGCCCGGTGAGCGGGTTCATGGGCTTGCCGGGGTGGGACATGTCGGACATGCGCTGGGGTTCCTTAAGGCTGCGAGGCGGTTGCGACGAGGCTTCGCGAACGCAAGGCAATTGTTACGCGGCGGCGAAGGCGCGGCAATGAGTCGATGGACAGACGCTGATTTTAGATTCATGGGCGAAGCGCTCGCCCTGGCCCGGCGCGGCGAGGGTCTGGTCGAGCCCAATCCCATGGTGGGATGCGTTTTGGTGCGGCGCGGAAAAGTCGCCGGACGCGGCTGGCATCGCCGATTCGGCGGTCCGCATGCGGAGGTTGAAGCGCTGCGCGACGCGGGGAAAGACGCGCGCGGAGCGACCGCTTTTGTGACTTTGGAGCCGTGCTGCCATTGGGGCAAGACGCCGCCGTGTGTGGATGCACTGATTGAAGCGGGAATCACGCGCGTGGTCGCGGGGGCGATCGATCCCAATCTGAAGGTCGCGGGCAAGGGACTGCGTCAGCTCCGCGCGGAAGGGATTGTGACGGCTGTCGGGTTGATGAGGGGCGAAGCCGAAGCGCTGATCGCGCCGTTTACCCGCGTGCAGCGCGACCAGCGGCCGTACTTCATTCTCAAATGGGCCCAGTCGATTGATGGGCGCATCGCCACGCGGTCGGGCGATTCCAAGTGGATCTCATCCAACGAGAGCCGCTGCGAGGTGCATGAGCTGCGTGCGCGTGTGGATGGCATCGTCGTCGGCGTGGCGACCGTGCTGGCGGACGACCCGCTATTGACCGCGCGCGAGGTCGAATTGCGCCGCGTCGCGACGCGCATCGTGCTTGATCCGCGACTCCGAACTCCAATGAAGTCCAAGCTCGTGCGCACAGCCGATGCCGTACCGACGCTGATCGTCACGGCGAGTGCATTCAGCAGATCTGCGAAAGCTCGACGGTTTGAATCACAAGGCTGCATGGTGAAAGGCGTTCGACATGGACCGCGTGGGTTTGATCTCAAAGCCCTCGCGCGATTGCTCCATGGGGGTGGCATGACCAACGTCCTCGTCGAAGGCGGCGGACGGACGCTCGGTGCATTCATCGACGCCGGCCTGGCCGATGAGGCTCGAATCTATGTGGCTCCGATTCTCATCGGCGGTCGTGAGGCGCCCGCGGCCCTGAACGCGCTCGGTCCTGTGAACATGTCATCGCTTCCCGATTCACGCGTGATCGCAGTCAGATCGACCGGTCGCGACCTGTGCTACCATGTTCGCCTGTCATGAACCGCCCGCGCGTCCCCGAAATCATTACATTCGTATTAATAATGGGCATGGCCGCAGGCTTGCGACTGCCGGGGCTCGACATCGCGCCGCCCGAGCTGAATCAGGATGAGGCCTCGCGCGGAGTCGATGCGTGGCAGATCTATCAGACCGGGGCCGATCGGCACGGACATCGCTGGCCGCTTTTTCTTGAGAGCTTCGGGCCGGGCGACTGGACCGCGGCGCTGACCACCTACATCACGATTCCATTCGTCGCGTTACTCGGGCCGACCACGATCGCCATGCGGCTGCCCGATGCATTGCTGGGCTCGGCGACCGTGGTGCTGGTCTATTTCTGGCTGCGGCGCGGACGCGGCTGGGTCTTTGCGGCCAGCGCGGCGGCGGTGCTGGCGACGAATCCGTGGCACATCGCGCTGTGCCGCACGGCGCACGAATCCGGTTTCGCGCCGTTTTTTCTCGCCGCCGCAATGCTGGCGTTGGACCGCGCCGGTCTCGTGATCGTCGGCGACGTCGAAACGACTGCAAGCGTGCGCCTCCGGACTTTTTGGGCGGCGGTGGCAGGGGTGATGCTCGGCCTGCATACCTGGTGCTATCCGGCAACGCGGTTGTTCACGCCGCTGCTGTGCCTGGCGATGATCCTCACGCATTGGCGTCGCGTGATTGCGGTATTTCGAAATCACGACGGGCGTCGTGTTCTTGTATCGTCCATTGTCGGACTCATCGTCGGTTCCGCGCCGATCTGGGTAACAGCGCTCACGCATCCCGAGCGCCTCGCGGCTCGTGCCGCGGTCACACTGCGCATTCATGCGGGCGGTCCCATCTCGGCCATGGCCGCGGACTTCGGTCGCAACTGGCTGCGCAACGTCAATCCGCGTTACCTCTTCATGCAGGCCGACGAAATGAGCGGGGCCGACCTGCCCGGCCTCGGGCAGCATCTGGCGGCGCTTGCTCCCTTGCTGATCGGCGGGCTGCTCATCTGCTTCGCGACGTATCGGCGAAGTCCATGGGCGAGGCTCATCGTTGCATGGTGGATCATCCATCCGATCCCGGCGGCGCTGTGCCTCGACTGGAATCCGCACCCAATGCGCAGTGTTGGCGGCATGCTGGTCTACCCGCTGCTGGCCGCCACTGGGTTCGCATGGCTCACGACCTTGCGCGATGCGGGGCAACTGGCCCGCCGCCGCGCGGTGATCGCCGTGGTCGCGCTCGCCTTCATGGTCAACGCTCTGTATTTTGCTCGTGTCTATTTTCAGCAGTATCCGGCGTCGGTCGAGGCGAACTACCAGACCGAATTCCTTGGCGCGTTGCGGGCGGCCGATGCCGACGCCCCGGTTGGCCCTGTGCGCTACATGGTGACCAACTCGGTCGTACAGCCCTACATCTTCGCCATGTGGCTTGAAGCTGTTCGCACCGGGCGAGCGGTGTCGACCGAGATGGACGTGGCATCCGGCCCTCGCGGTTTCCATCAGGTGACCGGCTGGGGGCGATTTGCTTTTGTTCCGATGCACGCCGAGGGACACGAAGATGCGGTCGAGCAGTTCTCTCGCCGATTCTGGAAGTGGCGGGAAGAGGGTCGTTCGATCAGGGCGATTGTGCGTGAAACGGAGGGCCAGCAGCAGCCGGTTCTCGCGCGGTTTGACCTGGGGGATGGAAGCAACCGGCGTGAGAATTTTCTGATTTGCGACGTCATGGGGCCGGCCACGAGCGATTCCACGTCACATCCTGCGAATGAAGGGCCCCGATGAAACTTGCAGGCATGGCTGCCTCTCCCTGACAATGCCCCCCGGTAGGTCGTAGGGTTGTCGCATTCCGATTGCTCGCGCAATCGCTTCGTTGTGGCGACCTGAGTATGAGACCGACCAACGATTGATTGGAGAATCCTGTGCTGGCCGCGAGTCTGAATGAACTGGGCTATCAGCCGATCCTGGCCCTGATCCTGGTGATCATGGCCCTGGGCGGGCTGTTTCTGGGAATGGTGGGGACCGACCTGAT
>CAYXEY010000074.1:0-13491 GCA_964464105.1 uncultured Planctomycetaceae bacterium | reverse complement strand
GTTTACCATCGATTTCGTGTCAGTGAAATCGCGGATGTATTCCGGCGTGGTCAGAAAGATCTGATTGAATGAAGTCCAGAAACCGGAGAGCAGCAGCAAATAGACCGCGAACCGCCAGTTGCTGCAAAACATTCGCTTGCCCCATGCCGGTCGCCCCTGCGATGCCGGATGATTCGGGTTACCACTGTGGGCGGGCAGCATTCGGTCCCAGATGAAATTGCCTGCCAGCCATGCGGCTATGAAATAAATGCAGGTCCACCACCCGAACCACTTCAAGCCTTGATTGGCGACCATCAGGGCCACCAGCACGACAAACACGGTAATAAAGAACCGCAGGTTGCCGAGCACCTCAACCGCGTTGGTCAGCACCTTGCCGATGGTGCGCTTGTTGGCGGAGCCCGCTTCGGTGGTCGGCTCCTTGTAAAAGATCGTGACGATGATCAGATTGATGAATGCCCAGATTGAGCAGGAGATGAACACATAGCGCCACGACATGCCGCGCACGGCGCCGGCGATCAGCGGGCCGAAGAATCCGCCCACGTTGACCATCATGTAGAAAATGCCGAAACCGAGACGCGAGTTGCTGGCGTTGGTCACGCGACCGACCGTGCCGACGACCACGGGTTTAAATATCGCCGCGGAAACCGCAACGAGCAGGAAGGCAACCAGAAATGTTTCAAATGTCTTGAATTGCCCCAGCAGATAATAGAAACACACCATGCCCGTATAGGCGATGATGAACATGCGCTTGTATCCATATCGATCGGCCAGCGCCCCGGTCACCACGGGCATGAGGTACAGAATGAATGGCACAATGGCCTGAAGCTGTCCGCGCTGTTCGGAGGTGAAGCCCAGCGCACCCGTTTCGACAGGCCCGGTGATGTAGAGCGAGGAGACCGCGAAGAAGCCATACCACGCCATGCGCTCGAAGATTTCCATGGTGTTGGCGACGTAGAACGTCGGCGGGAAGCTCTTGAGCTGGGCGAAAAAGCCGGGCTTGGCATCGGTCATGCGATGGCTCCAAAGGTACGGCGGGTTGAATGGCGTTGTAGTCTGTCGTGGCGGCGCGATCGCCGCAAGGGGATCAAGCGACGAACAAAGGGGCTGAGAGAGTCGCCCAGGCGTCCAAGCTGCGGGACGACGTGAATCAGCAGGGCGAGCAGCACTTCGAAATCAATGATGCGACGCGCGGCGAAGACGATCCCGAATGGCAATCCAATCTTGGTTATCGGGCACAGCGTCGATGAGGATGTGCGTCGCGCCGAGGGCGTCGAGTCGATGAAGTGCGGCGTAGAGACCGGCCGAATAGCCCTTCGCATTCATTGGAAGGACGGCAGTCAACGGATCGGCCGGCGCGTTTTCTTCCGACTGCGAATCGCCCATTTGAATGTGACCGATTTTCGGAGTCGGCGCTGCGTTCGAGCGTATGGCCGCAGAGCGCGTAGCGAACTGATCGGCGGGGATGATCTCAACCCGGGCACGGGGCGCATAGTGGCGCTCCATTCGACCCGGCGACGGCAGCGCGTCTGGTGAATCGCCGACATGCGGCGCGATCATGATTAAGCCGATCACGCTTTCCAACTCGGCCGCCGTGATCGGCCCCGGCCGCAGCAGCGTGGGCGGATCGGTCGCGAGACTGAGAACCGTCGATTCAATTCCGCGGGCGCAAGGGCCGCCATCGAGGATGAGGGGGATGCGACCATTAAGTGCGGACAGCACATGCGCGGCGGTGGTGGGGGAGACACCGGTCGAGCGATTGGCGCTGGGCGCGGCGATTGGCACACCGGCGGCAGCAAGCAGGGACCGCGCGATGGGATGCGCGGGGCAGCGAATGGCCACGGTCGGTCCTGCGGCGGTGACGATGTCCGGCACGAGGGCGGATTTCTTGAAGACAAGCGTCAACGGCCCGGGCCAGAAGCGTTCGATCAAGGCGTCGGCGATGGGCGGCCATTCCGCGACGAGCGTCCTCGCGCCGGTGGCATCGGCGACATGCACGATGATTGGATTGTTGGCGGGGCGGCCCTTGGCCTCGAAGATGCGCTGCACTGCGGAGGGATCGAAGGCTGCAGCGCCGAGGCCGTAGACTGTTTCGGTTGGGAAGGCAACGAGTTCGCCACGGCGGATCAACTCGGCCGCGCGGGTGATTGCATGCGAATCGTCAGCAACCCCATTAATATCAATGACACATGTCTTAACTATTGACACCGATTCCTCGAGTAAACGAAGCAAGTTTGATGCCACCGAGGTAGAGTGTGCAGCGCCGGAAAGAGATTAACAAGCCTGTGAGGCGATGCGCGCTCATATCTCTTGATCAATCATGACCTTATGTCGCATGGATCGGCGGCACGGTTACCTAGGGGGCGCAGGCGTCCGTGCAAGACCCCCAGTTTCGCCGGTTTGAATAACAATCGGAAAAAGCCCGGGAAATAGCTTGACATCGATTTTGACGCAGCGGTATAACGGGTCGCAAGTGGACAAGCGTCGGAATTCGCCCCACGCCCCACGCCCCACGCCCCACGCCCCACGCCCCACATCTCAGCGTTTGGGATGAGGGTACATGGGCGGTGCCTATGAAAGGAGCAGAATCTATGAATCGTCATCAAACTCTATTATTGACTGCGGGCGGACTCGCCATCGCGGCCTTCAATTCCCATGCATACGCACAACCAGCATGTCCAGCCTGTCCGGAGGGCAAATTCTGTGCGAAGCAGATTACCTGGGGTTATGAGTGCAACTTGGGTGAGCTTCCGGATTGTTACTGTGACGGAGGAAAATGCAACCGCGCGACAGGAGCAGTAGGAGTTCAGGAGGTTCCATATGCGAAAGAGTGGTCTACCTATGTTGGGAGTTGCGTCGGTGAATGTGGATGGTGCCTTGAGACTGAAATTGATTGGGAGGTATGTCGGCAGCAATACAATTGTGTGCACCATAGTTCTACACAATGCGACAGTTACTATTATCCGTGCGATTGGGAAATCGACGCGGGCAACATTTCAATCAAGGAACATTGGTTTGTAGATATTACGTGTTGCCCCGCGGCGCAGTGAGGGTCAAAGCCATGTGTTTTCTTTCTCTGCTTCCCCACGTCGTGTTGCTTTCGTTGACTCAAAATGCTGCATCCAAGCCGACCAGTGCGCTTCCTTCTAGTCTTGATATTGCACTGGCTCGAAGAACGACCATAAAGACGCTTCATGCCAAATATAGGCATACCCTGAAGTGGCGACATAATACGTTTGCCGTGCTGGACAACCGAGAAGATCGAATTGCGCATCAGGACATTTATTCGATTAACCGCGGGGACGATGATGAGATAATATTTGGACCACGCGGCGACAAAACGCCGCAGTTCGGCGTGGGCCTGGCATTTGGTTCTTGCGGCGAGTTGATGGTGCTTTCCGCAGGCCAGAAGTGGCGATATCACCACGGCGATACCAAATGCAGTGTGTGGTTGACTAAGCCGAATAGTCCGCGCCTAAAAGACCTGCGCTCTGTCGGACTCGAAAGGGCCTTGCCAAATAAATCGCCAACCGAAATTCGAGATCGCTGGATTAATATCGCGTCAAAGTTCGAATGGTCAGAGGCTCGGACGACCGAAGGCAACATCGAGGTCACGGCTACGGATGAGTTAGAGAACGACTCAGGAAAAGCGATTATTCGATTCGTCTGGCTAATTGACCCGTCCAAAGACCATGCAATACTGCGATGGGGGAGCCACACACAGGATTCGAGTGGAAGTCTCCTAGGGCCACCGTTTGTCTGCGAAACCGACTATAAACGCTTTGATGGCCAATGGTTCCCTGCGACATCGCGAAGTGAGAACGCGGAATTTAATGAGTCGGTGGAGGTTCTCGAAGCTTCGTTCAACCGCCCTGAACACCCGAAATCTTTGGATACTAAGATATTGGGGTTGCCTGTGGGAGTCTCACTGCACAGTACTCAAATGTGGGGAACATTGCCGGATCTAAACGCGGTAAAGATCTGGGACGGCAATGCGATTCGAGATTACCAAGAATGGCAAAAAGTAAAGGGCGAATATGACACCAGTCAAATCGAATCACTAAAGCAAAGGCGCACTACCCATGGCCCGGCTGGAAATTACCCTTCGTGGTGGCGCAAAGGAGAAACACTTGGACTGGAGGGGCTGAACTACAATCCGGCTCTTTGGGAAACCTATGTGCGTCGCTGGGTTTATTCGAATTCGCACAAGCGACAATTCCCAATTACCGATATACAGAGAACCAATGCGGCGGCAATACTCAAGAGTTGCCAGAACGACGCATTCCCGGTCTTCAAGCGAATCGAGAAGGAGCTGTCCAAACTTGAAGCCGAATTGGCGAAGCCGGGAATCTCCGAAGAGGTTCGAGTAGCAGGCAAGGCGAAGCGCGATCGGCTGGTCGAGCCGATCACAATGATCTTCAACACGAGGCTCAAGCCCAGGTTAGAAAACTTGCGCGATGAGAAGCAGCTTGGCGAGCATAAAACGCTGAACGCAACCGTCAAGGCGTCCACGAGTCAGCCGTCAATGAATTCAAGTCGATAACGAGCACGTCATAGCGGCGAGACGCCGATACGCACGGTCTTTGTGGACTCGCGGATCTCCAGCACCACCAGGCGGAACTGCCGGCCGGTCTGGCCCACGAAGCGCACGGCTTCATTGATTCGAATGTTGTCAATTTCGGTGACCTGCACGCCGCCCATGTACAGTTCCAGGTCGCAGTCGTGGTCATCCACGCTGTCGAGCCGAATGGCCACGCCGTCGACGAATTCGCGGCGACGGGCATAGCGGCGGTCTTCCTTGCTGAGGGTGCGCACGACCATGTAACCGGTCGGCGGGCCGACATCGGCCGTGACCACCGATGGCGTTTGCATTCCCGGCGACGCGGTGTAATTGAACTGCGAGCGCGGCGGAGCGGGCGGCATCGGTGCGGGCTGCGCGGTGGGCGCGAATGGCTGATTCGGCGAATAATTCGACGGGGGCGGGTTGTACGGAATCGGTGCGGACGACGAACTCATCGGGGCCGGCGACATCGGCGCGGCAGACGAAGCCATGGGCGGCGGCACGTTCGTCACGGGTGCAACGGCAACGCTTGAGCCTGGACCCGATTGCGCACCGTACTTTCCGGCAGTCGGCGGAGGCGGCGGGGGTGGCGGCCGGTTGCGCGCGGACGACTGTGGAACGTAAACGTCATCCTCCGAACCGAGGTCAACCGGGCTGCTGTCGCGCTGCGCGACTTGCACGTTACCGGAGTTTTGAGCGGTCGCCGTCTTTCCGCCTTCACCGCTCATGACCAGCGAGCGTGCCCCGCGCTGCTCATAGTCCTGCCGGGCGAACGCCACTTCGGTCGGATGCTCCTGCTCCAACTGGCGAATGACCATCGCGGCCGAGGGATGGTCGGGCCGAATCTCCAGCACGCGCATGAACGAGCGCCATGAATCGGCATAGCGGCGCTGACCCATGGCCATGTGGCCCTGCTTCTCCCAGTAGTCCGCCGCCTTGGGCGTCACGCGGGTGATGGCCGACTTGATCGTGCCGTTGTCGGGCTGCTGAATCGCTGCGCGGCAGTACGCGTCATACGCCAGATGAGCGTCGCCGCTGCGCTCGGCCTTCTGTCCGACTTCGTAGTCCCGTCCGGTGGCACACCCGGATACGAGCGTGACACCGCACGCGAGCATGAGCAGAGTTCGACGGGCGTGAGCTGCGATGAAAGACTGATGCATCCTGATTGATCTCCGACGCCGATCATTCCACCGGCGTTTGGTTTTTACTTTCCTGCCAGCACCGGACGGTCCGCCGGAAACGGTTCATCCGAGAGAATGCGAGGGCCGATGACCGCGGCGATGAACTTCCGGTTGGTCGCCGCGGTGTGTCCGCCGTCCCAATCATAGGCGAGATAGGCCGGTTTCCACGGCAGGTTGACCACGCGCTCATATGCCGAGTGAGCGGCCGCGCTGTGACTGCGCGGCGGCTTGAAGCCGCTGATGCCGGCCGGCTCGCCACCCTTGTGATCGGCATTGGTCATGATGGTGGGGAGGATGCCGTCGTTTCGGCTGCACGTGGCATAAAGCCGACCGCGAACGTGGTGCATGATGTGCGTAAGGTCGCGCCGCTCCGACGCGCTGGATGAGAGGAGCACCACGTTGTCGACCATCACGCCCGGTTTCAACTGCTCAAGGGCATTCAGCACGACGGACGTGCCTGCCGAAAGCGCAATGACGTTGAGGCGCGAGTTGTTGCCATGAGCGCGGATTTGTTCGAGCTTGCGGGCCAGGCGCTTGCCGACGCTATTCGCATTGGCGACAACGAGGTGGTCATGGGCCGCGCCGAGTCCCGAACTCCATACAAATGTCTGAAAATCCCCCTTGTCGCCGGCATCGCGCAGGCCCGATTCCACCGATCCGGAGCTGCCGAACCAGCCGGCGCCGTCAAGAAAAACCGTGACCGGCCCGCGCGGGGTGCGACTGCATCCGGCGCTCAGCAGGGCGATGCAAACCAGGGCAAACGGAAGGGTCGATTTGCGGACAACACTGTGGGGCATGGACGGTGGCTCGTTCTCGTGGCTGGGGTAAAGCCGGAAATTGAATTTGCGCGGGTGTTCTCGCGATCGCCTGCGAGGCAAAGGGGGATTAGACTCGATTTGCCGCCCGCCCAAAAGGGCGCGCCGTGCAAAACCCTTCCCAAAGTTTGCGCAATGGATGTCTAAACTGCTGTCAGATCGATCCTTGCGCGCGGTATTGCGCAGTGCCTGATATGGGCATCATTTGACAAGCCCCTTGCACGGCGACTACGGTTCCGCGTCCGACACCCGCCGATTCTGCCGATGTACTGCCGGATATTCCGGGGTGTCCATGCGGCCGATAGTACGGTCAATGTCCGAATCGAACGGCACGGCGGGGCACACGGCGTCGCCGGCCAAATTGCGATAAGCGCGGATTCGGAATGAACTTAGGGAAATCATGGCAAAGAAGTCGTCAAAGTCCGCCGCCCCGACCGGGGGCAAATCGCTGGTGATCGTGGAGTCGCCGGCCAAGGCCAAGACCATCAATAAATATCTGGGAAACAGCTACGTGGTGAAGGCCAGCCGCGGCCACGTACGCGATTTGCCGGAACATCGCTACGGCATTGACCCGGGACGCAACTTCGAGCCAACCTACGAAATACTTGCGTCGCATCAGAAAATCGTGGATGACCTTCGCAAGGAGGCCGCCAGCGCCGAGACCGTGTACCTCGCAACCGACTTGGACCGTGAAGGCGAAGCGATTGCCTGGCACCTGGCTCATGCCTTGGATCTCGAACCCAGCCAAACCAAGCGAGTGATCTTTAACGAAATCACCAAGAGCGCCATCACCGAGGCGTTCAAGAACCCGCACAAGATCGATCAGCACAAGGTGGATGCACAACAAGCCCGGCGCGTGTTGGATCGCGTCGTAGGGTATGAGTTGTCGCCGCTGTTGTGGAAAAAGATTTCGAAGGGATTGTCGGCGGGGCGCGTGCAATCGGTTGCGGCGCGGTTGATCATCGATCGCGAGCATGAGATTCGCGCCTTCGTGCCGGACGAATACTGGGCCATTGACGCGGTCTTCGCCACGGAAGTCGCCAAGGCAACGACGCTTGCCTCCGAATGGCAGAAGTTCTCCGCGGGCAAGACGAAGGATGATGACGGCCCATCGCAGAAAGAGCGATTTGCCTGGTTAGGCGACCACTGGTGCATTGAGGCGGAACTCGTTCGGGTGGATGGCGAGGCTTACAAGCCGGCCGGCACGCTTGATAAGAAAAAGGCCAAGGACAAGTCGTTCACCAGTGCGGCGGGCACGGTTCGACCGCTGGCCGAGGCGCTGGGATTCCGGGTTGAAGAGATCATCGAGACGCCCTGGCCGGAATACTACGATCGTCTGGGTCTGCGCAAGGTTGAGTTCAAGGGGCGAATCGACACTGCCAAGGCGCCGCAGTTCAAGATCGACTCCATCGAAACCAAGCGCAGCCGGACCAAGCCGTCGCCACCGTTCACCACTGCCGCATTGCAGCAGGCTTCGGCCAACGTGCTGCACTTTGACACTTCGCGGACCATGCGCATCGCGCAGGGCTTGTATGAAGGCGTCGATATCGGCACCGGCGAGGGCAACGTCGGACTCATCACCTACATGCGAACCGATTCGACCAACCTGTCGGCCGATTCGATCAAGGCGGTGCGCGGACTGATTGGCGATGCGTGGGGTGACAAATACCTGCCTGAAAGCCCGAACTACTATGCCTCCGGAAAGGCGGCTCAGGAGGCTCACGAGGCGATTCGTCCGACTGACGTGACGCGCACGCCGGAGTCGATGAAGGGCCATCTGAACCCCGAGCAGGCCAAACTCTATGACCTGATCTGGACACGATTCGTGGCCTGCCAGATGACGCCGGCGGAGTGGGATTCGACGACTGTCTTGATCTCCGCGAAGACGTCGCAGGGCGAAGCCGTGTTCAAGACCAGCGGCCGCCTGCTGGTTTTCGACGGACACTACAAGGTGTCTGGCGTGCCCAAGAGCAGCGAAGATCAACTGCTGCCTCCGCTGAAGGAAGGTCAGGCCCTGGCGGCCATCGCCATCGAGCCGCAACAGAAATTCACTTCGCCGCCACCGCGATTCACCGAGGCTTCGCTGGTGAAGACGCTGGAGTCGGAGGGCATCGGCCGCCCCAGCACATACGCAAACATCATCAAGACCATTCAGGGCCGGGGTTACGTCGAGCAGATCGACCGCCGGTTTCATTCCACGGCCCGCGGCGAAGTGGTCACCGCCAAGCTGGTCGAGCATTTTCCCAAGATCATGGACGTCGGGTTCACCAGCCAGATCGAAAGCGAGCTCGACAAGATTGAAGAACGTCAGATGGAATGGCACGACGTTCTGCACGACTTCTACGACCCCTTCAAGGAGTCGCTGAACCGCGCCAACACCGATATGGAGACGGTGCGGGCCCAGCCCAGCGAATACACCTGCGAAAAGTGCGGAAAGCCGATGGTCTATCGCCTCGGCAAAAACGGGCGATTCCTCTCCTGCACGGGATACCCCGAGTGCACCAACGCCAAGAACGTGGATCGCGACGGGCGTATTATTGAGCTGCCCAAGGTCGACGCGAAGTGTCCCAAGTGCGGCAGCGACATGACGCTGCGCAAGAGCCGCATCGGTCCGTTCCTGGGATGCAGCAAGTATCCCGACTGCGACGGCACGATGCCGAGCGATGAATTCGGGGTGCCGCTTCGGCGAGTGAAGCCCGAGGACATCAAGGAAGAATGCCCCGATTGCCGCGGGCCGATGGAAGTGAAATGGGCTCGAGGCCGATCGTTCATGGGCTGCAAGGCCTATCCGACCTGCAAGGCGACAAAGCCGGTGCCGACCGGAATTCACATCGACAAGCCACCGGCTGAGCAGGCCGGAGCGCAATGCGACAAGTGCGGTCGTGCGATGGTGATTCGCAAGAGTCGCCGCGGGCCATTCCTGTCGTGCAGCGGTTTCCCGCGTTGTCGCAATGCCATGCCGATGGAGAAGCTCGAATACCTCAAACAGCTCGCGGCCGAAGGCAAGATTCCCGAACCACCGCCGCCTGCGGATAAGAAGAAGACAGGCGCGCGCGGTGCGGCCAAGACGCGGGGCAAGGCCGTGTCGGTGGACGTCAAGTCCCTTGGTCCGCCGCCGGCGGGCTTCGCCTGGACCCGCACCGGCAAGCCCGTTGTGGAGACCTGGCCGGTGGGCACGCTCACGTGTCCCGACTGCAGCGGATCGATGAACCTGCGCACCGGGCGCTTTGGTCCGTTCTTCAGTTGCGACAAATGTCGCAAAGCGGTGAACCTGCGCGGCGAGGCGAAGAAGAAGGCCGAGGCCGATGCGCCGGCTTCTGAGCGGGCCAAGCCGATCCCGACGGAAGTGGCCTGTCCTGATTGTGGCAAACAGATGATGCTGCGACTGGGTCGGACCGGACGCTTCCTGGGTTGCAGCGGATACCCCGGTTGCAAGAAGACCATGGAAGCTCCGCCGGGACTGCTGCGCGAAGTCGGTGCAGAGGCAGCTGGCGTCAGCTAGCACGCCTTCCAGAACCGGTCCCTTCGGGTTGATCGCACAACACGCAATAAAAACGCCCTCGCCCATCCGGCGAGGGCGTTTTCATGCGCATCGCAGCGCCTGCTCTACACAGCGGTAAACAGTGGGGGGGTGAGTATTGCCATTTATTTGCACGAGCAAAGAGACTCCTGCATGTCGGGCGATGCGATGTTGAATGTCAGCACTAATGAATGTCCGTTGTGCCGCCGCACCCTCATTCGCAAGAAAACCAAATGGTTGAACGGCGTTGCGATCTGCAAGCAGTGCTGTCATCGATTCGCAAGCCGCCGGCAGTTCGCCTGGGCGATCGATCATCTGATCTTCTCGATCATCTCGGCGTGTTCGACAGTTGCCATCATTTTGGCCATGACCTCGGGATACCGCGAGATCCTCTCCCTGCTGCGAAATCCGCGATTCCAGTTTGCAATGTTTGTGTTTTCAAACCTGCTCTGGATCGGCTTTCTCATCAAGGATGGTTTCTCAGGCCGTTCGCCCGGCAAGATGATCTGCGGTCTGCACGTGATCGATGTCTCAACGCGGCGCCACATTTCCTTTGGCGCCAGCTTCAAACGCAATCTTGCGACGTACATTCCGTTTGCCTCGCTCATCATGGCCGTGCAACTCCTCAAGGGGCCGCGCTGGGGCGATCGCTGGGCGAACACGATGGTCGTGTGGACGCACTTCGAGCATTGCCTGCCCTTTGATCAGCGCGGGGTGCTCTGCGTCCGATGCGGGTACGACCTCACCGGCAATCTGTCGGGGTGTTGTCCGGAGTGCGGCAATGGGAAGTCGCCAGCACCCGTGTTGGCGGACCCGATTCCCGTAATTGGGCATGCGGGAATCGCGATGGCGCGGCCCGTTGAACAGCCCGCGCGCGGCGGATAGCATCGCGATGTGATTGTCCTCGAATCCACGCAAGCCGTCGTCGCGCAGGCCAAGAGCGTCTCGATTGACGATGCGGCCACATCGAGATGGGCTGAAGCGCTGCCTGGCGACGCCTTGAGGCTCGGGGTTCACGACCTGCCGGCGATGCTGCCCGGCGATCGCGGACAACTGGCCAATCTCACGCTGCTGATCGATGCCTTGAACTTCTGCTTCTGGTCCGACGATCCGCTGCGGGTCGAGTGGGAGGGTCGCACCTATCGGCGCTTTGACGCCATGTTCGTCTCAATCCTTCGCGCCGCATTGGAGCAACCGCTATGGTTCAAGCCGCGGTATTGGGTTGAGGCACCGCCGTCGGAGATCGCCAAGCTCTTCGCTGGAGAGGGCAAGCTCCTCATGCTTGAAGAGCGCGAGCGCGTCATTCGCGAGACCGGTCAGACGTTGCTGGATCGCTTCGACGGCAAGTTCGAAGATGCAGTCGACTCGGTCAACCGCAAGGCCTGGCCACTGGCAGTTCTGCTGATGACCAATTTCGACTCTTTCCGCGACGTGGCGAGATACAACGATCAACCGGTTTACCTGATGAAGCGTGCGCAGATTTGCGCACTCGATCTGTCGATCGCCTGGAATTCGCACGATCACGGATCGCTGGAGGGTCTGGACGATTTGACCGCCTTCGCCGATTACCGCGTGCCCCAGGCCCTGCGGCATTTGGGAATTCTGCGGGTGGAAACGGCCCTGGCGGCCCGGATTAAACGGCAGGAATTGCTTGCTGCCGGCGGGCCAGAGGAAGTTGAAATCCGGGCGGCTACCATACAGGCGGTGGAACGCATGAAAAACGCCCTCGCGGCACGCGGGCGCGAGGTGTCGACCTGGGTGCTGGACGTTTATTTGTGGAACCTGGCGCGGGGTGATGGAATCGCTGTGGACCACCATCGTACGCTGACGACCAATTATTGAGCCGTCGAGCCTGCTCGGCGATGCTCGCGGTTCCCCCAAAGTGAAATGACTTGGAGTCAAAGTAGTGGTAACAACTCGAATTTGCGTGCGTCGAATCGGCGCGATCCTGGCGTCCCTCACAATCGTGCTCGCGGGTTTCGGCTGCGGCGACAAGCAAAGTGTGCAGGACGTGCCCAATCGTCCGGTCGAAATCACGCCGGAACCATCGCCATCGGCCAGGCCGCCGCATGATCCCAACGAGACAGGATTCGCGTTGGTGGAACCGAAGCCATCTGAGCCTCAAGCCGGTGCATCGCAAGCGCCGGGTGCGGCTTCGCCTGCGGCCGACGTGAAAACACCGTCCAACGATCCCGCCGTTGCGGTCGCGGCTGACCCGGTCAAGTTCCTGCGCGAAAGCCTGACGCGGGCGAAGAATCTTCAATCGTATACATGTACCTTCATTCGCCAGGAGCGGCTAGGGCTCTTGAAGAAGCTCATGCCGGTCGAAGTGATGACCGCAAACTATCGTGCCGAACCGCTGAGCGTGCGGCTTACCTGGCAGGATCCCGAGAGCGAATTCCTGCAGTGTGCCTACGTGGCGGGCCGCGACGACGGCAAGGTGCAGACGCTGCCGCGCAAGGGATTGCTGGGGGCGGATCCGAACGTCGAGAAGTACGATCCCCAGTTGGGCGTGACCTTCGGCAAGACCCGAAACCTGATTACCGATTTCGGCTCGAAGCGCATGGCCGAGCGGTTGATCGAGCGCATCGACAAGGCTGAAAAGCTTGGCGGCGTGAAGGTGGCCTACAAGGGCGAGGCAGCCGTGGGTCCGCACTCAGAGCAGTGCTTCGTGGTGGAAATGCGCTTCCCGGAGAAAGACGAGTTCCCCAACAAGCTGCTCGACCTTTACTTCTGCAAGAAGAAACTCGTTCCAATCGCGACGTTTATGTATCTTCCCGGCATGCCGGAGCGCTGCGAGAAGACGCTCGATGCGTCGTATGTCTACGCGGGAATAGAGCCCGACGCACCGGTCTCCGATGCCAAGTTCGAGATTGACGCGCTTCCGAAAGATAAGTCGACCAAGTCGAAATCCGCCGAGGCAGATGCGGGGAACGACAAAGCCGTTCGCGCCGGCGATCGATCGGACGGTTGACTCGTCAGCTGACACGCAAAGTACACAGTGGCACACGGACCGTGCGTTCACGACATCAATTCAACATACGGATATCGTTCCGCATCGTGCGCAAGTATGCCGTCGCTTGAGTCGATGCGAGCGTTCCAATACGCCCCCAACGACTGGATAAACGCGCGAACGTCCAGCCCCATGTAAGCCTCACCGTCGATTTCCGCTCGCGTTCCGCGCAGATACTCGAGACTTGACCCGCGGAGCCGCTCGACGCCCGACGCCGACGCCATGTGCAGCTTGAGATGACACGCCGCGGTCTGAATCAGTCCTTGCAGAAACCGCCCCTGTGTCGCCTTCTTGTCGCAGGTTTGCCAGAGACCCTCCCAGGCCTCGTGCGCCTCCCACCAGTAGCCGTGGTTGTACAGATCGCACCCGTAGAGGTAGTCTTCACTCTCGCGCCACCGCTCCGG
>CAYXEY010000073.1:0-13599 GCA_964464105.1 uncultured Planctomycetaceae bacterium | reverse complement strand
CTCGGCCTCCGACGCGAGCAGCGACACGCGTCGATTATTCAACTCGACCGCCTCGGCCGGTTCGACAAAGAGCGTCTGTCCGCTGTCGCTGCTGCGGTGAATGATGCCGGGGATACGCCCACGCTGATCGGCCCGCAGCGGCAGCACCATGCGGTCTTCGTGAAACGTCGCCCCGCCGTATTGCAGAAACTTCGTGATGGAGGCCTGCCGCAGCAGACGATCGAAGACATCGCGGATCTTTGCGCGGGCATCGTCGATGTCGTAGCGAATGCGTGACAGGCGCTCGCTGGCGTCATCACGCACTCTGCCCGCATGATCAATCATGCGGTTGATGCGTTCCTGGATGGCGCGGAATTCGCCGAGCCTTGCGATCAGTCTCGCGGTATGCGGGAATGCCTCGGCCGCGCCGTCGAACCATTGGCGCACCATGTGCACGCCTTCCAGCGTGGCCGACAACTCCGCAAATTCGTTCGGCTCCAGCTTCGCCGGCGGCACCGCCCGCTTCACCATCGCGCGGACATCGCGCACCCCGCCAAACGGCGGCAGTCCGCGCGCATCGGTCAGCCGCGCAAACTCCTCCCCCGCCGTCAGCCAGTTGGTGATTTGGGGGAGTCGCCGACCCGGGGCAATTCGATTGGCCAGTTCGCGTCCCAGTCCGCACTGCGCCTCCGCGGCCAGCGCCTGGCGAATCAAGGGGTATTCAAGCTTGTCGAGCGTATGCGGGTCCACGCGAGGATTCTAATCGCAGTTTTGAAAATGATGCGATTGCGCTCACCACACGCGCCAATCGGGTACGTAATGCGGCGCATTGTCTCGACCGACGGACCCGATGTTGAATCGAGTCGATGTAATGTCCGCCGACTCCATCGCGTACGGCGACACATGTCCATCCACATGAGCCGCCTGGGTGCGCCGATCGTGCCGGAACGCCGTGGTGGGATAGTCGTTCGTCGACCACACATTCGCTGATTGGTAGAGCATCGGCGGATCGAGCAACGCGGTGTTGCGTGGCCGCTCGCCGCCGAGATCGATCGCGGCATCCGCAAAAGCGAACGTCTGCCCGGCATCGCGCACGCGGCCGATGCTCAGCCACGGCCGATCCCCCACCGAAAACGCCCAGCCCGGCGTCTGCCCCGGTGAGAGGTAGTAGCCGTTGTAGCCGTAAGTGCTCGTCGGCGCCTGGGCCGCGCCCTGCGGATCGTAACTGCCCCAGGGCTGATCGGGACATTCGTATATTTCGCTCGGCCGTGCATCGGTTGAGAGGTACCTGAGCAGGAATCCGCGTTGATAATCGACGCCCGACGCCTCGTCCGTCCCCCACCAGTAAACCAAGGGCCCGTCGCCGATCTGCTCGAATGACCAGTATGCCAGCGGCATGAGCCGTCCGTCGAAATCGTTGCCGTACATCTGCAGCGCGCGGCCCAGTTCGCGCAAACGCGTTGCGCACACCGCGGCTTTCGCCTCGCGCCGCGCCCCCGCCAGCGAGGGAAGCAGCACGGCGATAAGCAGCGCGAGGATGACAATGACGATGAGCAGTTCAAGCAGCGTGACGGCCGGGGCAAATGGCGAATTGCGAATGGCGAATTGCGAATCAAGACGCGTGCCACTGCTCTGTGAGCAGTGCGAACGTGAGCAAACGTACCGGCTGAGAGGTCTCACTTGTTCAAACGCCTAGCAACACGGTGATGAAGCCCGGTGCATCATCGATGGAGATCAGGCTATCGTCGTTGAAATCGGCAAGTTCGACCTGAGCGGCAGACGGCGTGGCCGCCAGCACGGCGTCAACGAAGCACTGCACATCACGGCCATTTACCCGGCCGTCATCGCCGCACAAGTCGCCCTGCACGCCGATCGATTGCAACCCGCCCGCGCCAATCGAGTAAACCCGGCCATTCGCGATCGCCGGACTGCTGCCCACTCCGGCGCGATGCGCGCGCACAAAGTCAGGATGCGTCGGCGTCAGCGCGACATCGAGCATGAACAGATCGGTGTAGGGCCCGAATGAATTGACATTCGTCGGGATCTTGCCGACGTAAAGCACGCCATCCGCCAGGGCCGGTTGGTGCGTCCAGCCGCCGACAATGAGCGATCCACCGGTGTCGGCGTATGTATCCCAGATCTTGTTCGCCGATGAGCCAAGATCATCAAACCCCTGCACACGCGGCACCGAGCCGAACCCCGCGATGCCGGTCGACAGATAAATGCGATTGCCGTGCACGACCGGCGTCGATGCGGTGCGATTACAGGGAGTTGTCCACACGCCCGCGCCCGTCGCCGCGTTCACCTTGAACATGCGAGCCGTGTCGCCGGCCCCGGTGAAGGTGTAGGTCGCGGCGTAGAGAAACCCATTCGCATACGACACACCGCTGTAAAATACATCCGTCCCCAATACATCCGTGTGCCAGCTCCAGCGAAGACGATCGACCGGCTCGCCGAAAATGTTGAATGCGAAGATGTAATCGAGGTACGCCGGATAGTTGCCGATCGCGGCGGAGACATACACCACGTCGCCGACAATGGCTGGTGTGTTGCCAATGGTGGTGCCCAGCGGCTCGTTCCAGACGATGTCGCCGGGCTGGTAGGGATTCAGCGATGCATTGAATACAGACGTATTGATGCAATAGAGCGATCCGCCTGAGCCGAAGCCGGTGTAGTCGGTGATGAGCGCCCGCCCGCGCACGGCGTCCTCGTAGACCGCGGCCGAGGCATTCACAACCGGCCGGGCAAGCGGCGTGGACCAGACCACGCCGCCCGCCGCGGCATCGATTGCGAACAACCTGCTTCCGTTCCCCAGGAGAACCGTGCCGTGAACGGGATCGATGGCCGGCGTAGACCATGACTCGCCCACGGATTTGTCGATCAGCGTCTCAAACAGCACCGCGCCGGTCATCGCGTCAAACGCAATCAATTTATTATTGACATGCGTATTGTTCACAATGTGCCGGGCATTGGCATACACGCGGCCGTTGTAAACTACGGGACTCGACGGCCCCTCGAACACGATCGCCGTGCCCGCGGGATGCTCCCCCGTCGCCCATACCTGGGCGTTCAATCCCGCCGGCCCGGGCGATGCCTGGCTCGTCCGCCGTGCATCATGCGCAAACTGCGGCCAGTCGTCGGCGCGCGCTGCCTGGCAGCAGAAGAATGAAATTAGACAAATGATCAGTCGCATTTGAATTCGCAGGTTGATTGACTGGGTGCCACGCCGACGGCCTTTCCGTCGGCATGCCGTCCACTCTGAATGAACTCATGATTCACGACCGACGCTTCGATGAACGTCGCGCAATGATCATTGCCCCGAGCAACATCATCCCCGCCGTCGCCGGCTCCGGAATCGCGGCGAACGCATCAATCTCCGTGCTGTGCAGCGCCCCCGCCGGCACGCTCACGCGCACATACTGAAAGCTCGCCAACCCGGATCCGGCGATATCGATGTTCGCACCGCCGCCCGAACCGTCGTACAGCGCCATGGACTGCGCATACGTGAGTCCGAGGAAGTCGTTGATCGTCAGCGCGGGATTGACCGGCTTGAGGAAGTCCGTCGGCTGAGTGCCGATGTTGTTGCCAAACATGTCCGTATCGAGGAAGCCCTGCGTGGGGAACAGCCCGTCGGCGAATCCGTTGGCCGGCCGCCAGTCGATGCCGTCGACCGACACCTCCACCGTGCCCGGCTCCGACACGATCCCATCGACGAGCGAGAAGGAACTGTCCAGTGCAAAAAAGGCATTCCCGAAAATGAGCATGTCCGTGCCGGGCCGATCGATGACCGGCTCGTCAAAACGCACGACCAGCTCGCCGCCCGCGCCGATGCTGATGATCTCATCGAAACCATAGGGCGTGGAGAACATGGTCACGCTGCCGGGGAACGGCGGGAACGGTGTATTCTCGCCGGTCACGCGCTCGGGCGAGCCGACGACGACGTTGGCATTGCCGGTGTAGCCGACCTGCGGATTCGAACCGGCGTTGTAATGAATGACCGCATCGGCCCACGGATCGATCGACGCCCGCGCCGGCGAAGCGACACTTCCCGCCAAAGATGTGAAACCTGAAATAATGACAAACCGAGAAAACGAGAACCTCTTCACAACGACCATCCCTTCCGCGGCGATCTTCCGTCGCCGCATGAAAAAACCCCCGCACCCGTGGCGACGGCGGCGGAGGTTGAATGGCCGGGGTGAGTCGGTGCGACAGGCAATGTCGCGCGACGGCACGGCTGTTCTCGCTCCGCCCTCATGCCCGAGGCGGCGTGAACAACTGCGGTACGGGCAGGTCTTCTGGCTTCCGGATCATCCGATCGGTCGCGCCTTCTCCGCAGGCGGCGACGTATGACGGCACCTGCGAATGGCGTTGTTGCGACCGATCGTCCCCGATTACAGCGGCGGGACCGCGATGGATTTGCACCATCTTCCCTTTGATCCGCCCCACGCGAGGCGGACCCGCACCGAGAACGATTCACTTGTCAAAGTTCGTGACTTGATTAAATGCGGCGTTTGCGACGCTTCGATCAGAACCGGACTGTGCCCAGTCTGGTGTCACGCGAGGCCGCAGCGTACGCGAATGGGCTGCACGAATGCAATCGTGATAGAGGTTTGACTTCGTAAAAAAAAAGTGCGGGACGCACCGTCTCCCGTCGGTGCGCCCCGCCAAGCCTTTCGGCGTCAGCCCGCGATCGCGGTCGATCCAGGCCACTGATCACTCTCCCAAGGTCAGCGGCCACCGTCATCGAGCGTTCCCGGAGGCTGACTTCCCATTCATCACCATTTGGGTGACGCATGGGGAATATCACTATGCAACGGCCATTCCAGTCTAATCACATATAAGCATCAACTGCATGATTAGTTCGTAAACTATTGTTAATAATAGAATTATAGAAAATATTACAGCAATTACATAATAGGACGTTTTCTATAATGGGTAGAAATAAAGCAGTCCCTCCTACCACTGGGAGACCACCTTATCAGCCTTCAAATTACCCATATTACCATTCGCCGATGAAAACGGGCGTCCCGGTGGGAGCGCGGTCGAACAGATCGATGACATCGCTGTTTGTTAACCGGACACAGCCGTGGGACGCGGGATGGCCAATTCGGGCCTCGTCCTGGGTGCCGTGTATGTAGATGTACCGGTCATGTGAATCGATGCCCGGCCCCTGGTTCACGCCCGGCTCGCGGCCACGGAGCCACATGATCCGGGACAGGATCATGTCATCGCCCGCCGGCTGGTCGGGCTGCCAGGTTCGACCGGTGAAGACGCGCTCCTTGAAAACCGCGCCCCACGGCAGTCCGTCGCCATAGCGTTCGCCGATTTCATGCCAGCCGAGCGGCGTTTGGTAGGAACCCGATCGATTGCCGATTCCGTTCGCGGCGGTCGAGCACGGATAAAGGGCCACGATCTGCCCTTTCTCGATTACCGCGAGCTGCTGCCGCGCGACCGACACCCAGATGGCGCGGTCGCCTTTGACGTGGTCGTTCCACCCGGCGTCGCGCAGCGCCGTCATCAATTCAGGGGGCACGGCAATCGGTGTCACCTGGTGGCGTCCTCCATGCGCGGACGCGGGCGTTCGCTTGCATCCGCCGAGCGGAAGCAGCATTCCACCCAGCAGCAGGAACACGAGCGGTCGCCTCATCGTGGCGAAAGTATAGCGACGGCGATTTGTTGCCTCAAAGCGTGAAGCCCTGCCGCGCCAATGACTGTCGCAGCGTTACGAATTCGAACGACTCGAACAGGCGATGCAGCCGCGACTCCATGCGCCCGCGAAACAGCTCCTGCGTGATCCGCCGCTTGAAGCCCACTTGCACGCCGTCGCGCATGTGGGCCCGCACGCCGCCGGCGTCCAATTCATACGGATGCATATATAGCACGGCCGGCCGTTTGCGGCGCTCCAGCATCTTGATCGCGGTTCGCATTACGGCGCCGGGCAGCAATCGAGCGTAGCCGCCGCCGGCAATCGGCAGATTGCGGCCCAGCAGGCGAAGCGTCGCGGGCGGACACTCGATCAGGTCACAGTCCGGCCAGCGGTGCGGCTGCGTCGGTGCTTCGGAAATGCCGTAGCGAGGATGGCGAATCGGAAAAACGCTGGATGAGTACTTGATGCCGAGGCCGGCGAGCGCGGGCCCGGCCCAAAGTGTTTTCTCGACAACGCTGAATGCCGGCGCGCGGTAGCCAATGGGCCGCTCGCCCGTCAGCCGTTGAAGGACGTCGAGGCTGCGCCCGACATCGTTTGTGAATTCGCACAGCGACATCCGCGTGACGAGCTTGTGCGAGTGTCCGTGCGAGGCGATCTCGTGACCGGCTTCGATGACATCATGAATTAGTGACTGAAAGCGCTCGGCCACGCGGGTGAGCACGAAAAAAGTGGCCCGAACACCGTGCCATTGCAGCATCTGCAGCAGTTGCCGCGTGTTACGCACGACGCGATCGGAAATCGCATGCTCCGGCCCCAAAACGGCGACGGGCCAGTCTTCGAGGTCGACGGTGAAGACGTGGGCAGTCCGCTGCTTGACGCCCTGAAGCGCAGGCGCGTTTGCGGGCATCTCGGGCAAGTCAAGCGCAGAAGCGTTGACCAGATAGCGCGCAAAAAGAGTACCGCCGGTCTGCTCAAATTTGGGCAAGCGATCCTCCAACCCGTGACACCATCGGTATCGACGAGCCGCGAATCATCGCTTGATGCGAGAAATGATGACCCACGCCGGAACCATGTGGGTCAATTAGGCCGAAGCCTGCTAAATTCGCCGAACGACGCCGATGACGACGCCCTGAATCACCGGGTTGGTGACGTAGATCGGCTCATAGGCCGGGTTCGATGGTTGCAGCCGAACACGGTTCCGCTCACGGTAAAAGCGCTTGAGGGTCGCCTCGCCATTCTCGGTGAGTGCGACGACCATCTGACCGGCAGACGGCTCAGTCTTACGCTCCACGATGACATAGTCGCCCTCGGCGATCTGATCGCCGATCATGCTGTCGCCTTTGACCTCGAGCGCGTATGTGCCATGCCGGGAGGTGAAGAGGTTTTCCAAGTCGACAGTCTCGCGGCTTTCAACCGCCTCGATCGGCGAACCCGCCGCGATGCGCCCGGCAAGGCGAATCCGAGTCGGACGATCATCTGGCAGTTCGAGATGCTCAGCCAGTTGTAAAGAGCGAGCCTTGTGCTTGTCGCGGGACAGCAGTCCGCGCTCTTCGAGGGCCGTGAGGTGTTCGAAGACGGTCACCTTTGTGATTCCGTACTCCGCCGCGATCTCCTCGTATGTTGGGGAATAACCATTCTTGTGCTGGTAGTCCCGGACGAAGGTCAGGAGCGCGTCGGCTTCGCGGCTGCGCGCGGCAATCTCACGGCGGCCCGTCGCGAGCCGCTCTTCCTGTTGCTGTTTCGCATGGTCTGCCTCCTGCAGTATCGACTCGGCGATCTCACCCAAGCCCCACGGCCCGAGGATCACCAACGGCAGCTTCGCGCGAGACGCCTCAGCACTGAAGGCCGCTTGAGTCGAACGATCAGGCCCGGTCGCCCGAGCGGCGGTACTCGCTCGAGCGACCGTGGCCTGTCCTTGAACAGCGCTGGACGCCAGCGGCGCGTCGGACAGCGCAAAACCCTTGATCCCAAGCTCTCGCGCGCCCGCAAGCACGCTCTCTTGACCGGGCGACCAATCGGTCTGGTAGTCTCCGCCCGGCCCAAATACGCACAATGGCGCTGCCTCGATTGACATACCCGCCTCCGTGTGGGTGTGCTTTCGTCACGCGAAGGACTGCGATTCGCCCAGGGACGAACACGCAACCACTCGCGCCGCGGTCGATTTCGCAAGTCCATTTGCGATCAACCGCGTGAGTTGTGTCGAGGCTCCGCTCAACTCATACTGTAACTATAACCGAACATCGGCCAAACGTCAAACCGAACATCATGCGAATTGAAGATTTTTTTCGACACGCGAAACCGGCGTAATCGTTGCCGAATCGCGAGCCTCGATCATGCACGCGCGCGCCTGAAACGTGCGGCGGTTTCATTTGGCCCATTTCCGTGATCGCCCATATAGTACGAAACTTGGAATACACGCAGCGGAGCACCCATCATGGCCAATCTCAATCCGATCGCCGAGCAGGATCCAGAAGTGTGGAAGATCATGCAGGCCGAGCAGCAGCGGCAGCAGACCACGCTCGAACTTATCGCCTCGGAAAACCACGTCAGCCCTGCGGTCTTGCAAGCCGCGGGCTCGGTGTTCACCAACAAATACTCCGAAGGCTATCCCGGTCGCCGCTATTACGGCGGCTGCGAGAACATGGACGCCGTCGAGCACCTGGCCATCGATCGAGCCAAGCAGCTTTTCGGCGCCGATCACGTCAATGTGCAACCGCATTCCGGCAGCCAGGCGAATCAGGCGGTGTTGCTCGCCGCCCTGCAGCCCGGCTCACGTTTCGACGAAGCCGAACAGCGCGAGAAGAAGCCGGATGAACCGGTCCGCACGCCGGGCGACATGATCCTGTCGCTTCACCTCGACCACGGTGGACACCTTTCGCACGGCAAGAACGTCAACATCAGCGGCAAGTGGTTCCGCGTAACGCACTACCACGTCGAACGCGGCAGCGAACGCATCAGCCTTGACGAAGTCCGCCGGCTGGCCCGCGAGTGCAAGCCCAAGCTGATCATCACCGGGGCCTCGGCCTATCCGCGGGCCTGGGACTGGGCCGGTTTCGCCGACATCGCCAAGGAAGTCGGCGCATTGCTCATGGCCGACATTGCCCACATTGCCGGTCTCGTCGCCGCCGGGCTGCACACCTCGCCCGTGCCGGTCTGCGACTTCGTGACCACCACCACGCACAAGACCCTGCGCGGACCGCGCGCCGGCATGACCATGTGCAAGGCCGAGTGGGCCAAGAAAATAGACTCAGCCGTATTTCCGGGATTGCAGGGCGGCCCGCTGATGCACATCGTGGCGGCGAAGGCTGTGGCCTTTGGCGAAGCACTGCGGCCCGATTTCAAGGCCTATCAGCAACGCGTGCTGGACAACGCCAAAACCCTGGCCGAGTCGCTCATGACCCGTGGCTTCCGTCTCGTCTCCGGCGGCACGGACAACCATCTCATGCTGCTCGATCTGCGGAATGGTCATCCCGATGTGACCGGCGCGATGGCCGAGCAGTGGCTGGAGAAGGCCGGCATCATCGTGAATAAGAACATGATTCCGTTTGACGAGCGTCCGCCGATGCAGACCAGCGGCCTTCGGATCGGTACGCCAGCGCTCACCACCCGGGGCATGGGCCACGACGAGATGCGCGCCGTGGCGAATCTGGTCGACGCGGTGCTGAACAGCAAGGGCGCCGACGCGGCGATCAGCAAGGTCCGCCGCGACGTGCAGGACTTGTGCGCGCAATTCCCGATCAAGTCACATTAAACATGTATGGGACGGTGATCCCGAAGAGCCGTCCCAGAATTTCAGCCACGCTCGCGACCCATCACTGATCTCTCGCCGACACCCCATCCCAATCGTATGGTGAACTCGGCGGTCCGCGCGCCGATCTCGTGATCGACCCGGGCCGTGCGTGAGATCACCGAATGCGCCCGCAAAGCCGCACGCAGTCCATCTCCCGCCCGATGACGCGGATTGTCTATTTGACGGCCGCGGCGGCGTTCTCGCTCGGACTGGCGGCCACGGCCTGGATGGCCGAGCGCGATGACGCCGCATCCCGGCGTGACGCGGCCCGCGACGCCGCCGCGTTGCTGGCGACCATGCTGACCGGTGATGAATCCAATCACGCCGCGCAGCTCGAACGCATGGTTGACCATCCGCGCACGCTCGCTGCGGCAGTGTGGCGCACCGGCGACGATCGCCCCATGCACGTCGCTTCACGAAACGACCATGCCCGGCTTTCGCTCGATCGTCCGGAATCCGCAGTCGCCTCTGAAACCGGCGCCGCAACGCCCGAATGGCTGACGATCACCGTGCCGATTCGACAATCATCCACCGCCGACACGCTCGGCCTCGTGCTCCTGCAATCGCCCACCGCCGCCGGCGCGGTCACGGTTCCGCTTGCGCTCGCACTCGGCGTGCTCGCGGTTCTTCCGGCCCTGCTCGCCAACTACTTTCTGCGATCGTGGTTCGTCATTCCCATCCGCTGTCTCGCGGAGGGTCTCGCCGATGACCCGCGCCGTCCGTTGCATAAGCAGTTGATGGCCCGCGAGGACGAAATCGGCGGACTCGCCGCGGAGCTGGCCCGGCGCCGCCGCAAGGCCCGCTTCTGGCGAAAGCGGTGCACGCAATGGACCCGCGATCAGGACGCCCGCGTCACCCGCGAGACCCACGAAATTCGCACACAACTGCATCGCACCCAGCGCGAAGCCGAGCGCGATGCGCTCACCGGCATTCTCAATCGCCGCCAGCTCGAACGCAGACTGGATGCCCTGTTCGATGCTCAGCGGTATGCCGGTCAGGACCTCTCCATCGTCATGCTCGACGTCGATCACTTCAAACATCTGAACGACACGCTGGGCCATGCCGCCGGTGACGCCCTGTTGGCCTTTGCCGGCGAATTGATCCGCTCGCATATCCGCGCGGGCGACCTGGCCGTGCGCTATGGCGGAGATGAGTTCACGCTCGTGCTGCCGGGCATGAATGAGGATCGCGCGGGCGTGCTGGCTGGACGGCTGACCAGCCTGTTCGCGCAGCGTGCGCGAGCGATGGGCGTGAATCCGGCGCCTACGTTGAGCGCAGGTGTTGCGGGATTGCTGGCCAGACGTGCCAAATCACCGAGCGAATTGCTCGCCCTGGCGGATCGATCACTTTACGACAACAAGCGACATTCGCGACGGCCATCGCGATCGACCGGCGCACCGCCGGCCGCCAGTCAGCCCGTGCGAACTTGAATCTGGGTGGTGTGGACGTTCTCGTACGTCCGGCGGACCGGAGGTTCGCTCTCTCCGATTATCCACCTAAATATGTATATCCCTTCAACCCGCGCTGATAGCGGCGAAGGAACTCGGCTGATTCGGCAAATGTCACGCGGCCCGAGCGCACGGCGCTCTCCACCGTGCGGCGGAGCTTGGCCACGAGGTCGTCGGTCGAATACTGCACGTATTGCAGCACCTCCTGCACTGTGTCACCCGCCACCACGTGATCAACGAAATATTGACCATCGTCTGCAACGGTCACGTGCACCGCATTGGTGTCGCCAAACAAGTTGTGAATGTCGCCAAGGGTCTCCTGATAAGCCCCGGTCATGAAGATACCCAGCAGGTATTCGCTGCCGTTCACCTGGTGCAGCTCCAGCGCGCTCTTGACGTCGCGCAGGTCGATGAACTTGTCGATCTTCCCGTCGCTGTCGCAGGTGATGTCGGCCAGGGTTCCGCGCCGCGTCGGCTCCTCGTTCAGCCGGTGAATCGGCATGATCGGGAACAACTGATCGACAGCCCAGCAGTCCGGCACGGATTGAAACGCCGAGAAGTTCACCACGTAGGTGTCTGACAGCAGAGCTTCGAGACCTTCCATTTCGTCGGGCACATGGTCCTTCTCGCGCATGATCCGCAGGATCTTGCGGCAGGCCGACCAAAAGATGATCTCCATGGTGCCGCAGTCCTTCAGTGTGAGGTAGCCAAGTTTGAAGAGGCTGAGCACTTCGTCACGCAGGTGCAGCGCGTCGTGGTAGGCCTCCTGAAAGTTCTTGCTGCTGATCGAATCGTGCATTTCCAGCATGTTGTGCAGCACGCTGTGCGCATCTTCCGGAAGCGTCTTGGGGGCCGGCGTGGCTGCTGTCTGCGTGACGGATAGCACATTGGAGACCAGCACGCTGTGGTGCACCGTCACGGCCCGTCCGCATTCGGTCACGATGGTGGGATGGGCCACATTGGCGGCGTTGCAAGCTTCGGTGATCGCGGCGACCACGTCGTTGCAATACTCCTGCATGGTGTAATTCGCGCTGGAGGGAAAGTTGCTGCTGCTGCCGTCGTAGTCCACCGCCATGCCGCCGCCACAGTCGATGAAGCGCATATTCGCGCCCAGCTTGGCCAGTTCAACGAACATGCGTCCGCCCTCGGCCAGGCCCTCTTTGATGGAGCGAATATTGGTGATCTGGCTGCCGAGGTGGAAATGGGCCAATTGCAGGCAATCGAGCATCTCTTCGGACTTGAGTAGCTCGACGCTACGCAAAACTTCGGAAATCGTCAGTCCGAACTTGGATCGACTGCCGCCCGATTCCTGCCATCGACCTGAGCCGCGAGCAGCAAGCTTGAAACGCAGACCGATGTGCGGTCGCACGCCCATCGACTTGCTCCGCGCGACGATGCGTTCCAGCTCCTCGAATTCCTCGACGACCAGTACAACCGTCTTGCCGGTCTTGGTGCCCCACAGGGCCATGTCGATGTATTCGTAATCCTTGTAGCCGTTGCAGATGATGAGCGGGTCGTACGACTCCAGCAGGGCGAGCACCGCAAGCAACTCCGGCTTCGATCCCGCCTCAAGGCCGAACTTGTACGGTCCGCCGAATTGAACGATCTCCTCGACCACGTGCCGCTGCTGGTTCACCTTGACCGGATAGACGCCCATGTAGGCGCCTTTGTATTCATGGTCATTCATGGCCTTGATGAAGGCCTGGTTCAACTGCTCAATGCGCGAGCGGAGAATGTCTGAAAAGCGGATGAGCAGCGGGAGGTTGATGCCGCGCTCGCTCAGCTCGTCGACCAATGCCTTGAGGTCGATCGACGGGCCGGCCTCGCCCCGCGGGCTGACGACCACGTTTCCTTTTTCGTTGACGCCGAAGAACCCTTGACCCCACTGGCGTACGTTATAGAGTTCCACCGAGTCGGTGACGCTCCAGTTGTGCAGCATGTCAGAACGTGTGGGGGTACTGAGCTTGGTGAGACTGGCCATCGATCAGGCGTCCTCCAGAGGATCGTGCGGGTGTGCCGACAGAAGGCATGCAGCCGGACCGTCGGGCGAAGACAATTCGCAGATCACATCATATGAGATATTCGGGCCGACTGCGCGAAGAAAACAGCGAATTGACGATCGGGGTGTGAAATTCTTGTTGGAGCGGTTCGGCAAGGTCGGTGCGGTTCATCTGCTCCCTCTCCTTTGAGGAGAGGGTCGGGGTGAGGGTGCCGAGCGCGAGCAACTCCGCCGCCGCCAGTGTCCCTTACACCGAGAGTCGTGAGTTCATCGATGTCAGCATCGCAACGCGTTGATCAGATCATCGCCGAAGCCGAAGCCGCCTGGCGGCGGTTGCCCGAGCATTTCCAGGAAGCGGGCGCCGCCTGGACGCGGGCCGATCCGCACGTCATCGCCCACGAACTCCGCTGCATGGCAGGACGAAAGCGCCGCTTCCTCGAATGGGGCTGCGGCCTCGGCACCCACTGCCTGATCGCCGACGCCTTCGGCATGGAGGCCCACGGGATTGAGATTAATGCCGTGTTGGTCGATGCCGCCCGAGCTTTGGCGGATCGACTCAACTCAAAGACCATCTACGGCGAAGGCACTTTCATCCCGCAATTCAGATTGTTTCCACGGCCTGACGACGACGACCGCTCTGATTGGCTACGAGCCGCGCCGCCCGGGGCAGGAAGGCCCGCGGACGCCCGCGCGCCCGGCGGAGGAGCCGGCGGTCGAAGCCGCTACCGCGCCTTCC
>CAYXEY010000072.1:0-13650 GCA_964464105.1 uncultured Planctomycetaceae bacterium | reverse complement strand
GCATGGCGATCGACAAGCAGTACATCGGTCGCAAGATCGCCTGTCCCGGCTGCGGCAAGAAATTCGTTCTCGATCGCGCCAAGATCGCGGCGATGCTGCGCACCACGCAACAGCCCGACACCGTGAAGGCCGCACCCGCCCCAAAGGCCCCGCCGCCCCTGCCCGCCGCGCTGGATGACGAACCGGCTGCACTCGATCAGGACATCCTGACGCTCATCGGCGATGGCGAAGCCGTGCCGACCCCGCCTTCCGATCTCCAGTCCGCCGCGCCCAGCGTCGTACTGGTGGAAGATTCAGTCGAACTCGCGTACGCCCGCGGCGCCGGCCCGGGAATCCGCCGGCCGGGAAAATCCCAGGATGACGTCATACAGGCCGCCAGTCATTCCTTCTGGGCCGACCTGGGCCTCGCCTTCATTTACCCTGTTCAAAGTGTGGGGAACGCCCTGACGTTGATCGGCATCCTCATCCTTGCGGCCATCCAGTTCGGGGTCGAAGTATTTCCCGGCGGCTGCATGTTTCTTATCGCCTGGTTCGTACTGTACGGATGGTTCTGCTCTTTTTATATGTCCGTCGTGCTCGACACCGCCGCCGGTTCGCCGGCCCTGCCGGGCATCAAATTTGAAGGCGGGTTTTGGGAGGATGTGATTCGCCCGGCCCTCTATTTCATTCTGGCGCAGGCAATTGTCTTCGTACCCCCGTTGCTGCTTCTATCACAGATTAAGTCGCCCTGGCCGGCGGCGACCTGTTTCGCCCTGGGGCTGTTCCTCTGGCCGATGATCATGCTGCTGCTGTCATTGGCGGGACACAGCGCCCTGCTCCGCGTGGACCTCGTCGCGCTCACCATCATGCGCACGTTCCCCGCGTACTTGGTAATTGTGATCATTCTGGCCGCGGTGACCGCGATCAACTGGGCCGTTGCCATCCTGACCATTCTGATCGAAGCCAAGGTCCTGCAAGTCACGCTACCCGAGCTGTTGACCTCTCCTAATATTGCATTCCAGGCCGTGCGGCATGTCGTCGCACTGTATTTCTCAATCGTCGCCATGCGCCTCATCGGCCTCTACTACCTGCACAACAAGCAGCGCTTCGCGTTCGAATTGGAGTAGTGCAACTCTCCGCTTCGGGTCTTCGTGCACTTGTGTCTTCACTATGTCCCTTTGTCCCTATGTCTCTCTGTCCCTTTCTTCATCCCCCGAACTTCACCGCCGACTGCATCACCTTGTCGAGTATGAACGACACATTCCGCGTCAGCGCGATCGGATCGTTGGTCAATTCATACAGCCTCATCTGCCCCGGCGACTCCTGCACGATCATGAACCCGGAGTCGCCGGTCGCCGCGACCGACACCGCCGTGAGCGGGCTGCCGATGGCCTTCGCCTTCAGCACCGCGTCGTAATGCGGATCGCCGGGGTTGATGCGATAGACCCCGGCCTGCTGGAATCCGCCGAAGCCGGGCCGCGAGCGGGACACGGCCGACAGATCCGCCGCATACCGCGCCAGCCGGGCCCGCCACTGCTCGACTGCCGCGGCCAGATTCATCTGTTTCTCCGGCGACGCTTGCGCCTCAACCAGATCATCCCACGCAACCCGCGAAAGATCGGGCAATCGGGCGACCGCCTGCCTGCGCAGCAAATCGACCTCTGTCGCCAACGCCGCGCCGGCCAGTTCGCCTCGTGCCTGCCGCTGGATCGCCGAGGTCACCGCGGGCAGCATCGTCCGTGCCGCCTGCTGGGCCTGCGCGAGCGGAGCGAGGCTGTCCGACAGGCTCGCCATGCCGGTCTCGCGCTGACAGTCCACGCAGACACTGTCCAACCCAAGCAAGACCTCATGCAGCGTGGCAAGCTGCCGCGTCGCTTCGGAGTCGTCCGCATCGACAGCGCGGCTGCCCGCGACATCCAGCTTCTCCACCCGGACGCGAAACTCATTCTGGCAGCCCGCGACGGCGCACAGCACCAGCCAGGCAAGCAGTGCCAGAATGATCGGCCAGATCGGCGACGAAGTGCGACCCGCCGCGAGCAAGGTCCGCAGGATCATGGCCCCGATCGCCCGCCGCGACCGCTCATTTTCGTGATTTGTCTCTTGCATCCCCCGCCCCCTTCGAACCCGCCAGGCCCTCGATCGCCTCCGCCAGCGGCTTGAGCGCCGCGCTACCCCGCACCACATCGCCCAGCAGCCTCCGTACGCCGGCCTGTCGATCCGCTCGCTCGGCATGCTCCGCTTTCTGCGCCCGCACCAGCGCGGTTGCGCCGCCGATCATCGAATCGATCTCGGCTCCGAATTGACGCAGGTCGAGATTGTTGGCGCTGGCCCAGAAGACCAGCTTGCGAAACGCAAAGGGATTGGTCGAGCCGTGCATGCCCATTGAGGCCACGTCCGCTGGACTGAGCGTACCCAGCCAGACCTGCCGCGCCAGGGCCAGCACATCAGCGTCGCCAATCTCGACTGACGTCTCCGCTTGGGCCGCCCGCCGTCCGCTCGTCTTCACCAGTGTGTCGTAATAACGATCGAGCAGCGCGTCGTAGGCCTTATCCTGCGCCAACGGCAGATCGGCCTCGGCGATGGAAGGCACCTGTCCGCGCAGCACATCGACCGACGCCGCGCTGAAGTAACCCGCCTGAAGTTGATAGCCCACGCCCCCACCGCCGTGCCCCTCGATCGTCATCCGGTAGTAGTTGACGTTCTTCGACTCGGGATCGACGACTTCGAAGTACTGCACCTGTTCGTGCAGCGCGCATCCGCTGATCAACACGAAGAATGCAAGGGCAGAGTGTGGTCGCATGGTCGCGCATCCGGAGAATTGCGGAGCGGTCGTAAATCACTCGCCGATTGACTCACGCCCGCCTGTAATCCTCCGTTGCATTTGCCGAACGTTCCGCCGCGCGATTCAACGCCGGCCCGATAACCGCCTGCACACATCGCCGCCGTTGTCGGACGCGACCCGACCGCCTATCGTTTGTGTATGAATTGCCGACAAACCCGCTTCGCTCGCTTCGCATTGATCATCGTCGTGGCCATGGCCCCGATGCTGGCCGGCTCCGTCTGCCGCACCAATCCCGGCGGACAGGCCTGCACGCTCATCGCCGTTTCGTCGGTCGTGCTCAACATTCGCGATGCGGACAACAAGCCCATCCCGCATGCAACTGTCGTTTTCGAGCGTAACTTTGATGACCCCGTCACGATCACCTGCAACGGCACCTGCGATACAGTCGTGCTGGCCTACGAGCTGCCCGGGCACTTCGAATACCGCGTGACTGCCTTCGGATACGTCGCCGCGACGGGCACGGCCGATGTCTACATGGATGAGGTCGGCTGTCACGTGATTGGCAAATCCGCGACCGTCGTGTTGCAGCGCGACAACACCGTCGGCGTGCTCTTTGGCGCGTGGTCCTTCACCAACATTGCCAATCAGACCACGATCATTCGCTTTGATGAAGACGGCGCGCCCGTCGGCGCGATCCTGACCAACCGGCTGAACACCGGCGACGGCAACATCTACGTGCGCTTCAACGACAAGCAGATTGCCGGCGCGCCCGGTCAGCCCATTCAATTCACCTCAACCCAGTTCCCGACGCGCTTCACAAACGTGGTGCAATGGGGCGCGATTGTCGTGGGCGTGCCCATCGGCTTTGAAAACGCCACGCTGGCCGCCAACTTCAACTCCCTGACCGGCACGCTGCTGGGCAGCCCGGTGACCTACACTCGCCTCGCCGAAATCCCCGCAGCACTTCGCAACCCCGCGTAACACACAGCGGCACCCACCGCGAGGGAACGATTGCAGTTGCATGCGCGCAAAAAAAGCCGTGGACGGCGAACCGTCACGGCTTCATTGAAATCAATTCGGTTGTCGTTCGACTACTTCGTCATATCAGCTGCGATCCGCCGGCTGAGTTCCTCCGCCGCAAGCTTGTGACCGGCCGGATTCCAGTGCCCATCTGACTTCTGCCAGTAGAGCACCTGCGACTTGATCGGCTCGGCCTGAATCTGCCGCATATCGACGATGTTCGCCGGTCCGACGTTCTTCAAGAACGCCTGCGGGAAATTGCTGGTGTTGTCGGGGGATGGAATGACCAGCACGTAAAATCGAATGCCGCGCGCATCGCATTCCCGCTTCACTTCATCGAGCAATGCCGCGGTCAGTTTCGCTTCATCATCATTGCTCAGCGACTGCGCCGCCGCGCTCTTCTTCCGCATTCGTTTTTGCACGATCTCCGACGCCTGCTCGCGCACGAAGCACATCAAGTGCGAGTTCTCAGCAAGAAACCGGTACGGCGCGAGCGAGAATAGAAAATCCTGGGCCTTCACCGCCGGAAGATACGACGCATTCCGACGTGACAGCGCGCCATCATCTCCCAGCGCGAATAGCTGCGAGCGTGTGTTGTCGCCTATGTCGTTGTCGAAATACCCCACCACGACCGCATCCGGCTCGAACTTGAAGCCTCGCTCGCGCAGCATGATGAGCTCCTCGGCCGTGCCGAAGCCGCTCACCCCGAGATTCAGCACCTCGACGGGTTTCCCCGCGTCGCGCAGTGCTCGCTCGACCCGCGACAGATAACAATCCTCCACCTCGACCTCGTATCCGATCGTGAACGAATCGCCCACGCCGACAATGCGATACGTTCCCGGCGGCTTGGCCAACGGGTATTCCTGGTCAGCCCGCATGCCCAGCGAGTTCGTGCGAATCTCAATGCGATACTCACCCGTCGAATGGTGCGTCACCAGGTTCGGCCAGTGCACCTTCACCCCGAAACCGCTGTCGGTCACATACCGCGGCAGGATCTTCTGCGGCGCAACCAGCCGCAGCGCCAATTCACCGGCCACGCAAATGAACGCGCACGCCAACGCCAGCCCGCCAAGCCGAAATGCGAATCGGCGCAGTCGCGATCGCCGCCACGCGGGGCCTTTCGGCATCGGCGCGGCATTCGACGGACTGGCCGTATTCACCGGCATTTCTGGAGCCTTGTTCATTTCAGGAATCGCTCGTGCTACGGACGCTCGAACGCGCCCATGTCGATGGCGAGAGACTGCGGGCGCAGCCGTCCGTCGAAATCCACCTTGATGGAGCGGCCGTAGAGCTCGTGAAATCGGGCATAGGCAAACGTCTCGATCCCGGAATCCACGGCGGGACTGCCGGTAATCAGGTGAAAGTCGTGCGCTTCGGCGGCGACAAACCCCGGCGGCACGGACACACACCCCAGTCCCTTGTTGAATTGTGCCAGGCCATTGAGGTCGTAAACGTGATTTCGCTCGCGCACGCGCACCGGACCGGTCACGTCAAACAGACATGAATGCCTCAAATCCCATTCGACGTCGTCAAGTTCGTTTTCGATGAACACGTGATTCGACGCGGGCTGCACGATGTCCGCGATCAGGTTGTTCTCCATGAGATACGAGCCGGGCCCCGGCCCGTTGATGCCCGCATCGCAATGGAAGATGGTGTTGTTCACGATGAATCGTTGCTCCCCGCCGACCAGCATCATCGCGGCGCTGGCCCATGGGCTGTCGGGGTTGTACTCGCCGCCGCGATGATGAATGTCATGTATCACGTTGCCGACGAAGAACTGCTCCAGCCCCGGCGCTGGCACGTTGTTGCTGCCCGAGCCGATGCCGTATTCGCAGTCGTATACATGATTGAAAATGAACCACGTTCGCTCAGGGCCGTACTGAAAGCCCAGCCCCGTGGAGATGGCGAAATTCGTACCGATGATCGAATACACCGTATTCTGCGAGAAGATCGCATCGCTGCTCTGTTTCGTCCAGCACCCCGACTGCCGGCTGTGATGCACCGTGTTGCGTCCGACATACACCCGCTGAATCGCCTCGTTGCCGAACTCGAATCCGGGATTCAGCACGATGCCCGAGCCGACCGTGTGATGCACCAGATTGTCCACCACCCAGATGTCGCTCGCGCCGCCGCCCACCTGAATCCCGTTGTCATCGATGTCGTCGAGCACCGACAGGTCGCCCAGGTCGTGAATATGATTTCGACAGACGACGATATGATCGATCGTGCTGTCCTGGGCCCCATACACCAGGATGCCGCCCTGGACGTCGAAGACCTCGCAATCGCGAATGGCGACGTAGCTGACGCCCTCGATATTGACGCCCGACGACTGGTAGTCCCGATCGACTGCGAGATTCTCGAGAATCAGATAGCGCGACGGCGGAAGCACCAGCAACTTGGCCTTGAACAGGACCGGCGCGATCGAATCAACGCCGCGAATGAAGATCGGCCGCTCCGCCGTGCCCGTCACGCGTAATTCGAAGTACGACTCGTAAGGCCCGCCGTGCAACTCAACCACGCTGCCGGGCATCAGCGAAAACGGAATCGAATTGCGCGGACGCTGCGGCGTGCCGAACGGGTTGTCGCTGTCGGTCGACTCGGGATGCGTGTTGTCCACGTAGTGCGTATACGGTCCGTTCCCCGCATCACGATAAGGCTCGCAGCCGAAGCCAAAATCGTAGGTCGCGTCTGCGAATTGATAATGCGTCTGCGAAATGCCGAATTCCGGCATCGGCACGCCGATCGGCGGCGCCCACTCTTCGGGCACCGGTCCGGTCAGCATCAATACCCTGGCCACGAATCCCGGTATGTCCGCCGCATTCACAGCGCCATCGCGGGTAACGTCCGCGGCGGCAAAATGCGCTGCGTCGTCATCCTGGCCCGTCATGACGGCCACGAATCGTTGGATGTCGCGGCCGTCAATCCTCAGATCGCCGTCTACATCCGCGAGGGGAGACGTCGGCGCCCCCGCGCCAAACGCCGAGCCTGTCAGGAGTGAAACGAACCTAGACAGATCATTCGATTCGATCTGGCCGTTCAGGTTGATGTCCGCCGCCGCGACATGGGCGGGGTCGATGTCGACGCCGGTGAAAACCTTTACGAAACCGGCGATGTCGCGCCCATTGCGCGCCCCGTCGCCATTGACATCGCCGATGGGTGACGATTCTCCTTGCGGGAATCCCTCCACCAGACCGCGCAGCAGGATCGCGACATCCGCCTCATTAATACGTCCGTCACAATTCAAATCACCCCGGCCCGACGCTCCGGCTGAGCCGGTCAATAGTCCGGTGATCGCCGATACATCGCGACCATCGGCCAGACCATCGCCGTTCACGTCGCCGCGCGTATCGGCGCGGGCAACAGCGCAGAGAATCAGCACCAGAAAACAGACCGCACGAAACCGATTCAAGTCCCAATCACCCCAGGTGTGGAGAATATGGCGCGAACGTCGGGGCTGAATTCTAACGAAATTGCCCAAAAAACGCCATTTTTCGGGTGGGACTTGATCCGTATTCGGACGTCGCGATCGCCCGTATCGCGCTCGAGAGGATGGCAGCGATACGCGGTAGCCAGGCCAGATCGTGCATGCGTGCACGGACTGGCGATCGATTTGACGGAAAAATCGGCATAACCCAATCCGTCATCACGTCGAAATCAGCTCTCGCGGTCGCGCAACCGGTTGCACCGGTCTGACACTTCGCGCGTGGGCCGCCGCCGTTCGCATGCGGGGTCGCCTCCGGGCCTCCACCGCCACGCGCAGCATCATGCCCATGGCCACCCACATCGGCGCCGCGCCTTCGCGCGGATAGAAGGTCTGACTCCCAACGCCGGCGATGAGCAGCGCCAGCACCAGCGCCGTGCACGCTCCGCCAACGGCGGCATGCCAAGGCTTGTCCTTGCTGCGAAACATCCGGATCGCCATGAACAGTACGACTGCATAGAAGCCAATGATCGGAACGGCGCCCACGACCCCGTTGTCAAGCAGGCACTCAAAATAGACATTGTGAGGATGTGGGAACGACTCGCCGTACTGATAAAGCAGGAACGTCACCAGTCCCGTGCGATTCATGCCGAGCCGGCCCCAGCCGATCACCGGCGACTCCATGATCTTGTCGATCACGTGCGGCCAGATTGTGGTGCGGCCCGAAGTGACTTTATAGTCATCCGTAAACTCGCGGCCACTGGCGTCCGTCCTGCCGAAGCCCTGCATCATGCGGTCCACCGCGCCGGGAACCGCAATCGTGATGAGCAGCGCCGCAACCGGCACCAGCAGCAGTTGCTTGCGCCACTTCAGCACGCACATGATCAGACCGATTGCGCCCCAGGTGGCGTAACCCGTGCGCCCGCCGGTCAGGGCCTGCCCGAACATCACCCCCAGCGCGATCCCGATCACGGCCAGCCGCTTGTATTTGCCCTGAACCAGCGGCAGACACGCCAGGATCGCCCAGGACGCCCCGGCCAGCATCATCGACAGATTGACGGCATGAAACCCGATTTCGTTCTGCAGAATCTTCCGGCTGCGCTCGGTCAGTTCCGCCCCGCTGAGACCCGATGAAAACGGCATCCAGCGAATCACCTGCAACGCCAGCAGCACGTACACGCCGAGCGTCGCGGCCAGGGCCCATTTCATTCGCTTGGGATTGCGGCAGCCATCGAAGATGATCATGCCAGGAATGGCAAACTTGAATGTGTTGATCAGGTATTCGCTGATCAGCTCCCCGCGGCTGAACTCATCGCAATTGGTCATGTCGAGGAACCGCCGGATGAACCCGACGATCACCACCATTGCATAACCCAGCAGGAGCAGGCCCACCCCGCGCGGCATGTCCCAGCGCAGATTCTCAGCCCGCCGGTTGATCAACCACGACGTGGTGACGAACAGCAGCAGGATGTTCCACGGATTGGCGCCCTGAATGCCGCCGACCTCATTCGGAAAGTCCGGATGCTGAATGACCGCGATCAATGCCACCAGGGCGCACGCCGACTTGAACCAGTCGCGAAACGCGTAGATGGAGAAGAACGCGACAAAGAGATAAAGGGCGTATTCCCGCATGTGTTACTCAATAGCCGCGACGATTAAGCGCCGATCGTCTGAATGATTCGCGGCTTCTTGCCGCGCTCGGTCTGCTGCACCGCATCGCACACCGCCAGCGTCAATTGAACTTGCCCCTGCAGCCGCGCATTCATCCGCGTGAGAATGCGAGTGCGATCAACCTCCGTCAGCGGTCTGCACGGCACCACCCGCATCTCCGCGACGCCGGGTTTTGACTGCGCGAACTGGTATTCCACCACGCCTTCAAACGTATCGTCATGCACGTTAATGGCCGTGTTGGAAATGAACTGCCCATCCGCCCCGACCAGGCTGCCGCGCTGACCGCGCCCTTCGATGTTGCGCAGGATCATCTGCTCGCGCCCACACTTGCAGCACTGCCCGCCAACATACTCGGCGTAATCGCCGGTGCGATAGCGAATGAACGGCACCACCCGATTGATGAACCCGGTGCCCACGATCTCGCCGCGCTCGCCCGGCGTATTGATCACGCTGCCGTCGTGGCGAATCAACTCGCAATAGCCGTAGGTCGGCCAGATGTGATAGTCCGGCGAATGCTCGCACTCCACGCCGAGCACGAGCTTCTCTGAATGGCCGTAGCACGCGAAGTAGCGCACGCCGAAGACCTGCTCGCACAGCTCGCGATCCTCGGGATACACGTTCTCCGACTCGGCGAGGATGCCGCGAATGTTAGTTGGCGCAGCGCGACCAGTTCGACGAATGAACGCAGCCATGATTGCCGCGGCCGATGGATAAGCCTGCAGGAAGCACGGCCCAATCGTCGCGAGATGATCGAGGTAGGCCGCCATGGCCGCCTCGCTCATGTGGAAATTGCTGTAATAGTGCTTGCGGAGTAGAGGGTCATACTGGTGTCGAAATCCGCTGGCATCTGGCGGCACGATCTGTCCGCGAAACACCGCCTGCGTTGTCCGCAGGTCATAGCCGCATCGCTCCCACGACGTCACCAGGTGGGCGTATTCGATCTGCGATCGATCCGAGCCAATGTAAAACCGCAGCGGCTGGCCCGATGAGCCGCCGGTCGAGACATAATCGACGCCGCGCGTCGTCGGAGGCACCGCGCACATGTCGTCGAGATTCGCCCGCAGCACGTCCTTGTCGATGAACGGCAGACGCTGTACATCTGTCGGCTGTTGTATCGCGGATGGATCAAACCCAGTCTCGGCGAAGACCTTTCGATAGAACGGCGTTCCCGCTGCCAATTGGGAGATTTCGCGAAGTTTCTGCGTTTGAAACTGCTGCGCCTGCTGCGCCGTCCAGCGATCCGCCGCCCGCAGCAATCGCCGCTGCTCTCGATAAAGCGAGCCGAACAGCCGCTCGATGCCGACCAGGCCCAGCATGGAGCCGACCGCCGACTTGATCGGCTGCGGAGCCATCTCCCACAGATTCTTGCGCGACAGGGCCTTCTTCACGCCGTCACCAGCTCCCGCTTCGACATCATCGTCGCCTTGGGGCGATCCTCGCGACGTATGAAAATGCGGTACCACATTTCCAGCATCAGGATCATCCACAAGCGCATGTGTGCCGGAGAGCCGCCGCCGGACCTGGCGACAATCGCATCCACGCCCGCGCGACTCAGCACACCATCCTCGACCAATCGGCTGCTCGTCAGATTCGCCTTCACCAGCCCATTCAGCCACTGGTCCACAGGCGCGCCGAATGGCTTTTTGCGGCGATCGACAATCTCTGACGGCAGCAGCGGACGCGCCACCGCGCGGAGCAACTGCTTGCCGCTGAACCCCTTGATCTTGTGCTTCACCGGCACGCGGGCCAGCAATTCTGCGACGCGATGATCGAGGAACGGCACGCGCACCTCGAGGCTCACCGCCATGCTCAACTTATCGGCCCGCGCCAGGATGTAATCGACCATTCGATATCGGGCATCCACGGCCGGCGCGAAATCAGTGCCCCGCGCCGGCACGGCGCCGAACAATCCGCGCAGCATTGCATCAGAATCAAAACCGCCGAGTTCCGCCCGCATCGAATCGCCGTACAACCCGCCGCGCGTCGCCCGCGCCATGCAATTCGCCCAGCGCAGGAATGAGCCCAGCTCGTCGGCTTCCAAGCAGCAGTGCATCGCCCGGCGCTTGAGGTCGTCGTCATCGGCCCCGATGAACATGCCGCCGAGCGACCGCAACGGCGAAGGAACCCACGCCGCGACGCGACGCACGCGCTCCAGCCCGTAATATCGATATCCGTAAATGAACTCGTCGGCGCCTTCGCCGGAGAGCGTGACCTTTACATCGCGCCGGGCCAGCTCGCACACCCGCGCATAGGGCGGCAGCAGGTCTTCGGCGATCGGCTCATCCATGTGCCAGATCAACCGCGAAATGGATGACGCCGCATAGTCGTCGTCGCAAATGATCTCGCGATGATCAGTGCCGACATGATCAGCCACCATCTTCGCATATGAACGCTCATCATGCCGATTCTCGCCCGCGTCATAACCCACACAGTACGTCTGCGGACGCTTGCCCGCCGGCATATGCCGGGCCATCAGCGCCGTCACCACGCTCGAATCCAGCCCGCCACTGAGGAAGCTCGCAACCGGCACGTCGGCAACAAGATGGTCCGCGACCGACTTGTCCAGCATTGATGCGAGCTGGGCGACCTGATCGTCAAATGATTCATTCGCCGGATGCGGGGCCGGCGGCGACCAGTAGGTCGTCAATTGAATACGCCCGTCGCGATAACGCAGGATCGTCCCCGCTTGGAGCTTTTCAATTCCGCGAAACATCGTCCGCGGGCCGGGCACATAGCCCAGCGTGAGATACAGATCAAGCGATTGTGGATCGATCTCAGCCCGCACCCCCGGCACTTCCAGCAGCGCCTTGATCTCCGACGCGAACGCCAGTTGCTCGCCCACGCGCGTGAAATAGACCGGCTTAATGCCGAATCGATCGCGAACCAGCGTAAACTCGCCGCTCCGCGTGTCGAACAGGCCAAACGCGAACATGCCGGTCAGCTTCGAAACGCAATCCAGCCCCCACTGCTCGTAGCCATGCAAAATTGTCTCAGTATCACTGTGCGACCGGAAGGTGTGCCCCGCAGCGAGCAGCTCCTCGCGCAGACCCGCGTAGTTATAAATCTCGCCGTTGAAGGTGATCCACAGCCGTCCGTCTTCATTCGACATCGGCTGTCGCGCCTCGGCTGACAAGTCGATGATCGACAGCCGCACATGCCCCAGCACGGCCCGCTTCCGAGCATCGGCCGACTCGAAGCACTCAACTCCCCAGTCGTCCGGCCCGCGGTGCGCAATGGTCCCCAGCATCGCCGAAGCGAGTGACGCGTCTGAGTTACCAATGATGCCCGCGATTCCGCACATGATCTAATCAGAAACTGTGGCACCGGTTTCCAACCGGTGACGTGTGGTACCGGTTTCCAGCCGGTTCACCCGATGCCCAGAATCCCGTCCCACTGCTCAATCACCCGCGGGGTCTGATGCCGCATCGCCGCCTGCCGCGCCGCCTGCGAAAACGCGCTCAACCGCGCCGAATCCGAAAGCAACTCCACGATCCGCTCGGCAAACGCCTCCGGCGTTCTTTCATCGACCAGAAACCCGTTCACCCCGTGTTGCACCAGGTCGCCCAGATCACCCACGTTCGATACGACCGCCGGCAGCCCGCAGGTCATCGCCTCCATCAGCGACAGCGCCAGCCCCTCCGTATCGGACGTCAGCACAAACAGCCGGCCCTGACCGAGCCACTTCGGCACGTCATCCTGATGTCCCGCGAATTGCACGCGATCGGCAATGCCCAGCTCGCGGGCCAGCCGCTCCATGTCTCCACGAAGCGGCCCATCGCCCACGATCGTCGCGGTGAGCTTGGGCAAATCACGACTGGCCGCCGCGACCGCCCGCAAAAACAAGTCGATCCGCTTCACCTCGACCAGCCGACCGACCAGCACCAGATCGCGTGTCGGACGCGCCGCGGCCGGATCAAACGTTGAGTCGATGCCGCCCGAGACAACGTGATAATTCGCCACAATGCCGCGCTGCTTGAAATACTCAATCGCCCGGGTGCCCATGGTGATGACCAGGTCGAACGTGCCCACCGCCTTCACCAGTTGCCGCTCGACGTCGTCATCGGCCCGGCCCATTTTGGCGAACAGTCTATTTTCTGAGAGCGCCCCGCCGCCGATCAATTCCATCGGCCCTCCCACGCAGAAGTAGATCGACCGCCCGCCGCACAACCGCCCCATCAATCCAGCGACGAGGCCGTTGAGCAGCATGTGAAATCCACCCACCCAGTGGGGACGATGTCGCACTGCCATCCAGCAAAACACCAGCATTCGCGCCGGCACGTCGCCCATCACCCGCCGCAGCCACGTCGGTGGATAGACGGCCGTCACTTTGTCGATGCCCGGAATCGGATTGACCGACACCACGCGCACACTGCGGCATTTCGCCGACGCCGCCAGCGGAAGCAGATGCGCCCGCACCCAGTTGTCCGAATGAAAGGTGCCGGTCACAAGCACATCGACCGGTCCGTCGCAGCGGCGGCCCGGCAGATGCACGACCCGCGCAACCGCCAGCGCGCTGAAATAAACGCGCATGCCGGCGCGAATGACCACGCGCATGCACGCCTGCATCGCCCGCCGCAACGGCGAGTCCTTCTGCGGAATCGCCGCGCGTGGCGGCGCGCTCGCAGTCGCGGGCGCGACTTCGCTGGTCGGCATGGATTCGATGAGCAAACTCATGTCACACGACCGCCGGAAACTCCAACCGCCTCCACGGAATCATCGCGATTACGCGCGGATCCTTCGGTGAGGCAATCAGCGTCGTCTTGATCTCGCGCTGCCC
>CAYXEY010000071.1:0-13905 GCA_964464105.1 uncultured Planctomycetaceae bacterium | reverse complement strand
AAGAGAGCTTGCGGGGCGGTATAGGCGAATCCGCGTCCGTCGCCTGACGGCTGGGCCGGCGCCTCCGAGCACAGCGGCAGCCGGCTTGCGAGGTAGGGCCGGAAATTGACGGTCAGCGCGCCTGCGATCGTTTCCGGGCCACCTGGCCGGATTCGGTGTGGATGCCTGCGCTGGAGGCGCTGGCGGTGCGTGCCAGTCCCAAGCCCGCGCAGGCGGTCAGGCTTTCGGCCGATGAGGTGCGCGAGGCCCTGGCCAAGGCGTTCGTCTCGTGGCAGGCGGCCATCGATAAAAACGACGCGGAGCAAAAATCAAAAGCGCGCCGCGTGCTGAAGGAGCTGGCCACCGAGTATCGCGGCCGGGTGAAAACCCTGGCCGAGTCGGACAACGTCTCGCACCGGGCCAGCGCCTATTTCGCACTCGCCTTTGGCGATCGTCCGGCCGATCTGGCGCTGGTCATCAAGGGTTGCAAGGACGCCGCGCCGGAGGTGCGGCTGCTTTCAGTGATGGGCTTGATCGCACGCAGGGATCCGGCGACCGATCCACAAATGCTGAAGGCGCTGTTGACTGATGGCGATCGCGCGATTCGCCGGCTGACCTGCGAGGCAATCGCGGCGTGCATCGAACGCGACCACCCCGAGAAGGCCGGCATGATTACGGCGTTGAACCAGGTCATGCAGCATGATCGCGCGGATAAGACGCGGTCGGCGGCGGCTCGGACGATTGCGGCGCTGGGTTCGGCGAGCGAGATTCCGCTATTGGAGAAGGCCCTTCGCAGCGAGGCGGATTCGAGTGTTCGTGGAGAAATTGAGCGCGCGATCGAAACGCTGCGGAGGCGGGGTTAACTTTTCATTGTCCAAGTGATTCGCATCTACACAATGCCACAGCTTTATTAAACGCACCGGTCGAGAATCGAAAGTGCGATTTCGCTCATATCATGAGTTGACCGGCATCGATGACCCCGCTGTCGAGCGGCAAATCGAGCGCCGTGCGTTCTGGCAAGTCCTCAGTGCGACGAGGATTGCGGTAGTTATGATAAGTGTCGCTATAGTCTGTGTAGCGGTTAATAAGCTACTTCTTGTTCGGTTGTTTCCCGTACACCATGACGATCTCACTGCGGGCATTGCGGGACTTGCCAGTTCGCATTTTCTGATCTGGTCGCTAACGAAGAAGCGACGCGCAGCCAGGGCCCGGATCCTCTGGGAATTGGGACGATGCACGAATTGCGGATACAAGCTTGGGGTGGACCCTGAGTTCTGCGCCGAATGTGGAGTTGCGTTCAAACCCTCGTTGCAGACAATCGAACGGCAAGATTGAGAAGTGACGATGGGGAGGAAGTGAGAATCGCGATCATTCGCCGCGCGACGTGACTGATATCGCGTCGACCAAATGCTCGCGCGGCCGCATTCTTTCGCTTGACGTGACTGATTGCTACGAGCGCGAAGCGATGGCCTGGGCGAGGGGGTTCACGATCAGGGGGACGACCTTTTCCATGGCCCAGTCGTTGGCCCGCCGGGTGAGCTCCTCGTGGGCATCGATCAGACTCTCCGACTGAGCGAAACCCCAGTAGCGCCGCACGGTCAGGATGGCCGAGAGCATCTGCGTCTCGAATTGCTGCGTGCGGATCTCGTAAGTGCTCGTTCGACTCTTGATTTCTAGATAAACCTGCGTATCACACGCCTCGGAAACCGCCAGGCCGAGAAAGGGCTGGCAGTCGATGACGTGCTGCACGTCGCCGTGGGTCATCAGGCCGGCCAGGGGGCTGTCGCCCAGCAGGGTGTCGGCTACCAATTGGTCGTGATTGCCCCGGTACTCGAGGTCGAATTCGTAAATCACTTCGAGATGGTCGAAGTCCAGCTCGCCCAGGGTGAGGTGAAACGGAGCCATCTTGAGCACGATCGCGCCGAGCTGCAGGGCAATATCGGGGTGGTCCGGATTGTGCACGCCGAATCGAATGGTGGAGTCGCCAAGTCGCAGCCAGCGCCGGGCCGATTCCTCGCTGGTGCCGCCGCTCTCTTCCAGCAGCAATGCCCCATCCTCGCGGCGGCGAAGCTTGCGCATGTCGGGGAATTCACGCTTCACGCTGTCAAAGAAATGCAGGACTGTCTCGCGCTGCAGCCCCAGATCCATCTTGAGGAAGAGACGCGTGGCGATGTGAAAATCGTCGCAATGAGCACCGAAGGCCAGAGCCATGAATACCCTCCTGGCGGAGCGACCGACGGACACTTCCCCAGACATTATGCGCGGTTTGGGGAGATTTCCGCAAGAAGATCGGCGGTAATTGCGGCGGAGGAGAGTGAGTGCACAGCCTGCCATTGGACCACCACCTCAACTTGAAAATGTCCGACTCCCGATGATGGGATTGGCGCGCCGGATTCGCACTGAGTAAACAGGGAAGGTATGATCTGCGACATGCTGCCCGTGCGGCGGTCCTTCCTCGCGTCTGGAGAAACTGATATGACACTCTTGAAATGCGTGATGGCGGCATTGTTGTGCGCGGTGCTCATGGGTGGCGCCTGTCAGACCGGCGTGCCGCAGCCCGCAGGCCTGGACACCGACGGCGACGGCGTGGTCAACGCGGCCGACAACTGTCCGCTGATCGCCAATCCCGATCAGGCTGACACGGACGTGAACGGCTACGGCAACGTGTGCGACCCGGTCGGCATCTGGAAGCGGGCGTCGGGCAAGATATTCGGGTCGGTGACCATCTCCACCAACACGACCAATCACGTGGAGTACATCGCTCTGTCCGGCAATGGCGCAGGCGCGATTTACCTTCAGGATTCGGACACGAACATCCTCGGTTGCGGCCCGTGCAGCTTCGCCCTGGCCGGCGGCAATGCGATCATCTTCGATCTTTCGCTATTCAGCACGTTTGTCGAAGGCGGATTCCTGAATGGGCAAAAGACGATTATCTACACACGAGTCGATGCCAACACCATGACATTCAAGGATGCCGCGGGCAACGAGTCGACCTTTAACCGGGTCGAGAGCGTGCCGGTCGACAACATCTGCAAGTCCTTTACGCTGGGCAACAAGTTCACCCTGGGTGTGCGCCCAGTCTCGAGCTGGGGAAGCATGGCCTACGACGGCAGCCAGCTCTGGTTCACCGAGCAGGGCACGGCCAATCTCTATCCGATCAATCCGTCGAACGGCGCTCTGGGTGCGGCCAACATCCTGCCGGGCGGTTATTCGTACATCATCGCCTGCCAGGGCACGGACTTCTGGGGCAGCTGTGCCTGCGGCAGCGTCAGCGACGTGAAGCGCAAGACCCAGGCTGGGGCGGATGTCGACATAGTGGACACGTCCGCCGCGCCGATCAGCTCGCAGTTGACCATCAATTGCGGCGCGTGGGATTCGAACAACAACGTCTTATGGCTTGCCGGCAACAATAGCGCGGCCAACGAATCACGCCTGATGCGGGTGAACAGCAATGCCGCACCGAACGTGCTCAATGGCGTGACGAAGTTCAACACGTCGCTTCGCGGCATGACCTTCCGCAGCACCGAGCTGTGGGCCTTGACCGGCACGTCTCCGCAGGTGGTCATCACCATCAACGGCTCGACCTTTAAGGCGACCGCGACCTACGCCGTGCCCGATCCCGCGGTTTCGTGGACGGGTATCGCGGCGGTCGGCAATCAGTTGTATCTGCTGGGCGTCTTCCAGGGTGCGGGCGTGTTGCAGGCGATCAACCCGTAACGGCTTGCTGAAACGGACGAGCGCGAAACGCGTACGCAGTCATGACCTAGACAAGTGAAGGGGCGGCCCACCATCACGGCGAGCCGCCCCTTTGTCATTGTTTCCGGTGATGTCGGCGCTGTGCCGATCCGCCCCTGCCAAGGCCTCCGGCTATGCGTGCACCGGCGATGCGCTGGTCGACTTCTGTCGCGCCCGGTCGAAGGCCTGCTCGAGGTCGGCGATCAGGTCGTCGGCGTCTTCAATGCCCACCGAGAGTCGCAGCAATCCACCCGTGATGCCGCGGGCTTCGCGCTCTTCGACAGGGATGCTGGCGTGCGTCATGGTGGCCGGATGGCCCATCAGGCTCTCAACGCCGCCGAGGCTTTCGGCCAGGGCGAACAGCCGCGTCTTGCCGGCGATGCGCTTGGCGGCTTCTTCGCCGCCGCGCATGACGAACGAGACCATGCCGCCGAAGTCGCGCATCTGCTTCTTGGCCAGCTCGTGCTGCGGGTGCGAGGTGAGTCCCGGGTAGATGACCTTTTCCACGTCGCCATGCGTTGTCAGATACTGGGCGATCTTCATCGCGTTGCGGCAGTGCTCGCGCATCCGCAGGGCCAGGGTCTTGAGTCCGCGCATGACCAGCCAGCTATCGAACGGGCCGGGCACGCCGCCGACGGCGTTCTGGTGATACTTGATGGTCTTCCACTGCTCCTCGTTATTGGTCAGCACGGCCCCGCCGACCACGTCGGAGTGTCCGCCGCAGTACTTGGTCGTGCTGTGCACGACGATGTCGGCCCCGAGGGCCAGGGGCTGCTGCAGATAAGGGCTGGCGAAGGTGTTGTCGACGACTGTCGTCAACTTCGCGTCGCGGCCGATTTTGGCGATGGCCGCGATGTCCACGATGTTGAGCAGCGGGTTGGTCGGCGTTTCGACCCAGATCATCTTGGTGTTGGGCTTGATGGCATTCTTCACGTTCGCCGGGTTGGTCATGTCGACAAAGCTATACGACAGCCCGAAGCGCTTGAGCACCAGCTCGAAGAGCCGATAGGTGCCGCCGTAGACGTCGTCCGCACAGACCACGTGGTCGCCGGAGGACAGCAGGGTCATGATGCCCTGGCTGGCGGCGGTGCCGGAGCCGAAGGCCAGTCCGTGGGTCGCGCCCTCCAGCGAGGCGAGGCACTGCTCCAGGGCCGTGCGGGTCGGGTTACCGGTGCGGGCGTATTCGTAGCCCTTGTGCCGGCCGATGCCGTCCTGGGTGTAGGTCGAGGTCTGGAAGATGGGCACGATGGTGGCCCCGGTCGAAGGGTCAGCATCCTGTCCGACGTGGATGGCGCGGGTTGAGAAGTTCATGGGGGGTCTCCGTAAATGCTCTGACAATTATATCGAATTGTTAGGGAAGTGGCGGGTTGAATGGCGCGTGAGCTATCCGACCTTGAGGAGGTCGCTGACGCGTCCGCCGCCGTCGTAGCGCTGGGCTTCGATCAGCGAATCGATTGTGAATGTCGTCCCACATTCCGGGCAGCGCAGGTCGCGCAGGCCGTTGAGGGCGTAGCCGCAGGTGGGGCAGCGGACGTCGATCTCGCCCTCGGCGGTGCGCGGGGAGCGGCCGCGCGTGGCGGACATCAAGACCGGCGTCCATATCCAGACGGCCAGGGCCGAGCCGAGCAGGATGACGGCGGCGATGACGAACTCCTCGCCACGCCGTATTGCAATGTCCACACAGACACATGCGGCTGCGGTGGCCAGGGCCAACGCAACGGTGAGCACGAAAGCCCGCGTCAACCTGCGGCGCGATTCCTGTCCGCGCCAGATCCAGGTCAATACCACGAGCCAGACAAACCCGGCGAATCCTAATGCCGCGGCGACATAGTCGTCGTCCACCCATCCTTGGTTGCCGAACCAGATGGCATACCACCACGCAGCAAGCAAACCCGCCGCGGTGAGGACCAGGCCGGAAATGAGGCTCGCGCCGAGGCGCGGCAGCCAACCGGAGTCGGGCCGGCGTAGGGTGGACCAGAGGGTGGTGGTTTCGTTGCGGTCGGTCATGCGCACACAAACCCAATTCGGGGACATCTCCGCTCATATGTATTGGGCGTGACCAACGCGATATTCAATAATACTATCGCGACCCGTGGCCACCGCGTCATTCGCACCCTCACCCTAACACTCTACCTCAAGGGAGAGGGACAATCGACACAATGTTGCGTTATTCGCACACGCGCCAGTTTACGCCGTCGCGATCGACTCTGCGGTAGAGGGTGTCGCGTTCGATGGGGGTGCGGCCGGTTTCGGCGATAAGGCGCTGCATGCGGTCGATGGTCATTTCCTGATGGGTGTTGCCGGCGCCGCCCTCGCGCTTGGTGATGTCGTAATAGACAACAGTCCCATCGAGGTCGTCGATGCCCCAGTCGAGCGAGACCTGGGCCAGTTTGGCCGACTGCATGATCCAGAAGGCCTTGATGTGCGGGATGTTGTCCAGCATCAGGCGGCTGATCGCGAGGGTCTTCAGATCGTCAACGCCGGTCGGGCCGGGCAGGTGAGCCAGGTCGCTGCCGTCCGGGATGAATGACAGCGGGATGAAACAATTGAACGCCGCCTTGCGGGAGCGAAGCGATTCGTCCTGGTGGTCGCGGAGCTTGACCATGTGGGCGATGCGCTCATTCGGCTGCTCGATGTGCCCATAGAGCATGGTGGCATTTGTATACATGCCGATCTCGTGGGCCGTGCGGTGGACGTCGAACCATCCGGCCTCGCCGACTTTATTGCGGTAGGCCTCGTCGTGGACGCGGTCGTCGAAGATCTCGGCCCCGCCGCCGGGCAGGCTGCCAAGACCGGCGTCGCGGAGCTGCTCCAGCACCTGGCGGATCGATAATCGCGGCTTGCTGATTCGGGTGAAGTGGATGATCTCGATCGCGGTGAAGGCCTTGATGTGGATGAGCGGGCAGGCGTCGCGAATCTCGCGACAAAGGTCTAGATAGAAATCGAACGGCAGCTTGGGATGGAGGCCGCCGACGATGTGGACCTCGGTGGCGCCGTGGTCGTAAGCATCTTTCGCGCGGGCGACGATGTCGGGGATCGAAAGCTCGTATGCGCCGGCGGCGAATGGCCCCGGTGCGGGCGCACCCTCAACGTTCGCACTGGCAGGCGAGCTGCCAGTGGCACCCATAGCTACGGTCAGCGGAATCGAGCGAGGCTGCTTCGATGCGTTGATGTCGTAAGGCCGGTAGAACGAACAGAAGTTGCAGCGGAGCACGCAGTAGTTTGAGTAGTTGATGTGCCGGTTGACGTTGTAGTAGGCGTTGTTGCCGTGCAGCCGCTCGCGGACGAGGTTGGCGAGGCGACCGATCTCGAAAAGATCGCGCGAGGCATAGAGCCGCACGCCGTCGTCGTAGGTCAGGCGTTGTCCAGCCTCGACTCTTTGAGCGATGTCCGCGAGGTCGCGATGGCATTCCACGGTCTGCATCGCCTTATGTTAGTGGGGCTCGGATCGAGCACCAATGCCAAGGGCGGGTAGGCGGCTGATGTGCGGCATTTTTGAAAGGAATGCGAGGTGCGGCGTTGCCCGCTTCCGCGTTGGATCGGATCAAGGCTGCTTGGCCGAATGAGAGTCCCAATACCCCTCGATCCATTCTGCCAGGGCCTTGGCGGCGACTTCGTGGGCCATCTGGTTGTAATGGCTGTCATCAGGAAAAACATGCGATTGCCCGGTCTTTGCGACCGCGGCGGAGAGCGGGCCGGTGAGGTCGAGGTAGGGAATGTTCAGCCGCGCCGCGATGGGCTCCACCCACTCAGGACCCATTTCCTGCACTCGTGAGCCGACGCAATATGGATCTTCCGATTTTGCGGGGCGTGACGCCGGTTGTCCCGTTCGGGCGGCTTCGATGATGGGCTCGTTGCCGCGAAAGGCAATCATCAGGGTTGCGCCGCGGCGGGCACATTCGTCGCGCATGGCCTGAAGCGTCTTTTCAATCAGATCCCAGGATTTTCGACTGCGTTCATCAAGGGACATCTTTGCGGCGGACGGTTCGCGCAGCGGCGCACCGCTTGCAGCATCTTCGCGCACCGGAAGGGTCGGCGCGGTATTGCGGCCACGCGTGAGGCGTTCGACCAGCCGTCTCTGCAACACGAAATAGCGGACCAGCGCGGAATGAGACATGAGTCGTCGCAGGGTCCGTGGCTGATAGACGGTCGGCGGCATCAGTTCGAGCGCGTCGGTCGCGTCGAGCCGGTAGGTCACGATGGAATTGTCAATCGGCATCAGGTAGGGAGACGCGTCCCAGGGGTCGTTCTGCACGAAGAACAGTACGACAATATCCGGCGAATAATCGAGTACATAATGCCGAATCACTTCGAGTTCCTGAGTGGTGCCGAGCCCGGAATTGCCGAAAGCGAGCCACTCAACGGGCCGCTCTTTTCGATTCATTAATCGCTCGGCCTCGGCATACATGGTCTTGTCCACGTCCACCTGGAGCGACTCCACCTGCGAATCTCCGACGATGCAGATGCGTCTCGTGCCGAGGGGCTTCTGAATGACGTAGTCGCGCGTATGGTTCCAACCCTGGGCGTTGAAGCGATACCGCGCATTCATGGTCTGCCCGGCGCGATTGACGCCGGTCTGATTTGGCACACGCCGCGGACCCAGGAGCGGGTCGCCAAACTGATAGGCCACGTCAGTGACGGGCACGAAGAATCGAAATACCAATTCGAGCAGGCCCAACGCGAAGACCAGTCCCAACACGCTGACCATCATTCGCGCAGACACGCCGATCTTGCGAGGCGGAGAGTGCTTAATGGATCTGTTATTGGAAGTCTGGGGTTGTGGTGCTGAAGGTGACGTCATTAGGCGAATCCTATTCCATTCGTAGCACCAGCAATTGTCCGGCAAGAGTGCTGCTCATGTCGGGTCGTGGGCAAGCCGCTAACATATTATCTCCATGCGAACGCCGATTGATAGCATCGACTGGGCGGCGGCCATTGCGACCGATCCGCTGATAGCCATACCCGACGGGCTGTCTGGTCGATGGTGGGTCGCGCACACCAAGCCGCGCAACGAAAAGGCGCTTGCCCGCGACCTGGAGCTGCTCGGGTTGCACTACTACCTGCCCATGCGGGCCAAGATGACCCGCAGCCGGCGGACCGGTCGGAGGTCACAATCCATCATCCCGGTCTTCCCCGGCTATCTTTTTTTCAACAGTGATGATGACCAACGAACCTCCGCAACGACGACGAATCGAATTGCGGGGACGTTGGTAGTTGCGGACCAGGCCTCGCTGGTGCGCGAGCTGCGGCAGGTGCAGAAGCTGCTGTCGAGCGGGGCCGACTTCAACTGGGGGCCCTCTATCAGTGTTGGCGATTGGGCTCGGGTGATCTCGGGGCCGCTGCTCGGGCTGGAGGGACTCGTCCAGAAACGACTGACGCGAATGCGTCTGGTGCTCAACGTGAACATGCTCAGCCAGTCGGTGAGCATCGAAGTGCCGCAGGACTGTATTGAAAAGATGGCTCCGCCCGATTTTCGAACGCTCTAGACTGCAATCAAGGGGGCATTCCCACCAATTAGGACCTGAACGAGGGGAACGGGTCCAGCGTAAAGACAGCTCATCCATACCCATTCAGGGAAGAAGGGGGAATCTGACTCCAGCGGGTGCCGCGCGGGCGGTCGATATAATGCCGGTCTGCGCGTCGAAACGGCGCGAGTCCTTTATTGACAAGGTGTTATGTCAATCCGGCGGGACGGTTGACGGGCACGGAGTGCGCGCATTAAGGCGCGGCGAGATCATCCCCATCATGTCGTCAATGTGGCAGCGAGTTCGAGATTTGGCTCGCGGGATTCCCGCGGTGTCGCCGCTGGCCCTCGGTCTTCTCTTTCGGCGACCCAAGCGCCTGCCGGTTTTTCTAGCCGACACCCTGCGCGGCTATCGCCACCACGCCGGACTGCGACTGCCCGCCATCACGCCGTGGGAGCTTCTGGACTTCAAAGGCCAAGCGACGTTGCGGCTCGGCGAGAACGGGCTCTTTGCCGCGATGGAGCCAAACTTCCTCATCATGCAGCTGGTGGTCATGCTGCAGCCGAAGGCGATCTTCGAGATCGGCACCAGCCAGGGGCGGATGACCGCGCTGATGGCCATGAATACGCCGGCATCGACGATCATTCACACGCTTGATCTTCCACCCGAAGCAGCCGTGCCGGAGCATGCGTCGGATCTGCATCTGATTGAGCTGGCTCGCCGGGAACTGGGGATCACATTTCGCGGCACGAATTGGGAGGGCCGCATTCGGCAGTTGCTCGGCAACAGTGCGACATTTGACTTTTCTCCATACTACGACGCAATGGACATGGTGACGATCGACGGGTCGCATTCACTGCCGTTTGTGGTGAGCGATACAAAGCAGGCCATACGAATGATCCGTCCAGGCGGCGTGCTGTTGTGGCATGATTACGAATCCATGCGCGCGGAGTATGGCGTCACCCGGGTGGTTGACGGATTGCGATCGCGTCATGGCCTGCCGACCTATCGGCTCTCACGCGAGCAGGGTGACACGCGCTTCGGCGTGCTGCGAGTGGACGACGCGATCAAGCGAAAGCTGATGGAGCTGTCCGACCGCCCGGATTTCGTTTAGGCCGGAATAAATAGACCTATGTGTGGAATACTGGGGAAAGTGACGTTCAAGGGCGCGCACGAGGCGCCGCCCGTCTTCGATGAGGCCCTGCGCATGCTGCGCCATCGCGGGCCGGACGATCAGGGCGCCCACCACGGAACGGGGCCTGAAGGATGCCGCGTGTCGCTGGGCCAGACGCGGCTCTCGATTCTCGATCTCTCGTCCGCGGGCCATCAGCCGATGTTCAGTCCACGCACGGGCTCGTGCGTGGTGTTCAACGGAGAAATCTACAATTTTCGAGAAATTCGCGCGGTCCTGGAGACAAAGGGTTACCAGTTCACCAGCCAATGCGACACCGAGGTGGTGCTGGCGGCCTATGACGAATACGGCGAGGATTTCGCGAAGCACTTTGTCGGCATGTTCGCCATCGGCGTGTGGGACAAGCCGCGCGGCAAGCTGGTGCTGGCGCGGGACCGGCTGGGCATCAAGCCGCTCTACTATTACTGGGATCAAAATCAGCTCGGGTTCGCGTCGGAAGTGACCGCGCTGGCGGCGCTGCCGGGTCTGAAGCTGGACGTGAACATCGAGGCCATCGAGCAGTACCTACAGAATGGATACATCGTTCAGCCACATTCTATCTTTCACAATGTCTTCAAGCTCCGCACAGGTCACATTCTCTCCATCGATCTGGCTCGTCCGCGCCCGGTTGAGAAATGCTATTGGGACGTGGTGACCTATTTCGCATCGCCCGTTTCTTACCGCAGCGAAGCCGAGGTGCTCGATGCGCTGCGCCCCGCGCTGCTCAAGGCAGTGCAGCGTCGGCTGATCGCCGACGTGCCGCTCGGAGCGTTTCTTTCCGGCGGGATCGACTCTTCGCTGGTGGTCGCGCTGATGCGGAAAGTGCATTCGGGCGAGGTTCGCACCTTCACCATCGGTTTCACCGAACCCAAATGGAACGAGGCGGAGCATGCGAAGGCCATCGCAAGGCACCTGGGCACGCGGCACGAGGAGATGTACCTCTCCGAGGAGAACGTGCTCGACATCGCCCGCGAAGTGGGAAATTACTACGACGAGCCGTTCGCCGATTCGTCGTGCATTCCGACATTCGCTTTGAGTCGCATGACACGGCAGCACGTGACCGTGGCGCTATCCGGCGACGGTGGCGACGAAATGTTCTGGGGCTACGACGCGTATATCTCGGGCTCGGTGACGAATTATGAGAAAGCGGCCAGGCTTCCGCGGCCGTTGCGACAGGTTGCCGGGACCATTCTGCGAGGACTGCCGAGCGAGAAGCTGAATCGCATGGGCGAGTTGCTCCGATTTCGCGAGTATGCAGACTTCATTCTGTGCGCGACGATCTGGCGGCCCTGGTCCTACCCGGGGCTGCTGCGTGATCGTCCATATCCAACTCGAAACTGGGGCGCCGACATCGGTGAGGAATTGCATCGCCGGCTGCCCAACCTCGATCAAGCCACGCTGCGGTCTGTGTTCGACATACCCATTTACATGGTGGACGACATTCTGACCAAGGTGGACCGCGCATCGATGGCGGTGGCGCTGGAGGCCCGCGTGCCGCTGCTGGATCATGAAGTCGTTCAACTGGCCGCGGGAATACCGATTGAACTCAAGGCGCCGGGGCGCAGGCTCAAGCATTTGTTGAAAACAGTCCTGGGTGAAATGGTGCCGCGCGAACTGTGGGATCGACCGAAGAAGGGTTTCAGCGTTCCCATGGATACATGGCTTCGAACGTCGTTGCGGGAGTGGTCGAACGATCAGCTTCTCTCGAGCGGCGGGCGGCTGCTAGATTGGCTCAATCACAGAGAATTGCGTCGCATGCTGGACGAACATCAGCGCGGCGCCGTAGACGCATCGCAGTTGATCTGGGCGTGCCTGCAACTGTCAACGTGGGACAGGCGGATTCGGTCGATCCAATCCAAAGCCGGGGCGACGCTCGCCGTCGTTGCCTAAGAGCAGTCGTAAAGCGGCGCACGAGCATCCTTTGCACATCGCCCTGGTGGCATCGTCGTTTCTTCCTGCGGTCGGCGGGCTCGAGTGGAAGGTTCATTACCTTGCCACTGAGTATGCCCGTCTGGGTCATTCAGTGGAGGTGTTTGCGCCGCGCCCGGGCCGGGAATATCGAAAAGCGCGCGCCGCGCCGCCTTCGGGATACGAAGTGACCCGCTGCGGCTATTCCGGCCGTGGGATGGGGCGGCTGGGTGTCATTCCGTGGCTGCTGCGGAGGGCTATTCGCCGGGCCCATCGAGTCAGGCCGATCGATGTCATTCACTGTCATCCATTGGGCGTTCCTTCGCAGGTGGGTGTGGACGTTGCGCTGGGGAACAACATCGTTGTTGTGGCGACGACCTCGGGCAACGACGTGGCATGGCAGACCGACGACGGAGTCGCGGACCGATTGCCCCCGCATTTGCACAAATGGGTGAAAGCCAGCGCGGCTAGGCTCGATGCCGTGGTGGCTGTGAGCCGCTCGATGCGTTCGGCGGTTCAAGCGCTGGAGGTGAATACGCGAATTGTCGACATTCCCAACGGCGTCGCTTGGGACGAATTTCAATGCGGTCGCAGTCGATGGCTGCGTGACAAGCTGGCCATTGCTGATGAAGCGCTGATCGTTCTATCGGTCGGACGCAATATTCCCTCGAAGAACTATCGCCGGGCCATGGAGGCGTTCCGGATTGCGAGACAGGAAGAGCCCAGTGCGTGCTATGTCATCGTGGGCCGCAATGCAACTCACTTGGCCGACACCGAGGAAGCTCGTGCATTGGGGACCGGCCTTCGACTGCTTGATCAACAATCGATGACCGATCTGCCATCGATCTTTCACTCCGCTGATGTCTTTATGAATGTCTCGCTCGTGGAGGGATTCTCGCAGGTCAATGCGCAGGCGCTCGCCTCGGGCCTGCCCTTGCTGATCTCCGATGCGCCCGGAAATATAGACGCCGGTGATCATGGAGGCGCCCTGATAGCGCGGGCGACCGATGTTCGGGACATGGCGGGCAAACTTACGACGCTGCTGACCGATCAAGACCGCCGCGAAGATCTGGCGCGCGCAGCGCATGCCGCCGGGCGACAATACGCATGGAGCAATATCGCCGCGCGGTATGTCGCCCTTTTTGAAGAGCTGATTGCATGTCGGCGGGAGGCGAGGGCGGTGAAGGCATGAGCCAGGTTACCCTTGCAGCGCCGGACTTCGTCCCCAATTCCCAGTCGGTCCCAGCGCCGCTCCGCATCGGAGTCATGCTGGACGCATGGATTGGCCCGGCGTGGATGGCAAAAGTGCTGTCAGACATCGCCGCGTCATCTTACGCGCGGCATTGTCGCGTCATACTCAATCGCGAGACGGCCGCCCTTGGAAACAAGTCCCTGCTGTCGGCGTGGCGTCGCCAGAGGCACCTGCTCTTCAAGTTATACGAGCGGCTTGACGCCAATCTGATGCGGCCGCGCCCTGACGCCCATGCCCCGACTAATCTGAAGCCGCTCCTGGCAGATATACCGGTCATCGACGTAGCACCCAAGCGCACCGGATTCACGCATCGTTTTTCGGAGCGCGATCTCGATCGTGTGCGCGACGCGCGACTCGATGTTATTCTTCGATTCGGGTTCAACATCCTTCGCGGT
>CAYXEY010000070.1:0-14245 GCA_964464105.1 uncultured Planctomycetaceae bacterium | reverse complement strand
GTACCCAGGGGCGTCGAATTCACATTACTCTTATCGCGCGCATGACGTTGACCAATTACTGAATCGCAAATGGGATCCAAGCCGCGCAGACATTGTCTATTACGACCCGGCCTTTCGTTCGGACAAATTTGAAACTTGCCGCGCCGATGTGCTCCGCGTAGCGGAGCGCGGCGCGGCATTTCATTTTGTGCCGGGGCCTGTCTCGGGCATCGAGAATCTGTTGTGGGGAGCGAGGAGCTGGGCAAAGACGCTGGTCGCTCACTCTCGCTGGGTCCGCGAGACACGCGGCGACGTGAAAGTCATGGTTGAAGACTGGCGTACTGCACTGCAGTTGGGTCGGGTACTCGCGAGACCTCACGTCGTCGCGACTGAACAGTTGCGCCTGCATATTGAAGGTTGGGTTGCGCGTGAAGCACTGCTTGTGGCCCGTGAGACGACTGCTTCGATTCCAGTTCGCGAAATTGCGGATTTCATCGAGCAATTGCGACCGACGCCGTACCGGGCGAAGGACTACCTGAATGGCAATCGATTGCTCGAATTGTCGCTATTGGAATATCGTTTCGTCAGGGAACGTGGCGACTGGCTTGACTTAAGTGAGACCGTTTATTACTGGCCCGACCCCTACAATGGCACACCTGTAAGGCCAATACGGGCATGGAATCTTGCATCATTCCTGTTTCACGACGTCGATGAAGCGAGGCGGCGCGTGGAATGGGAGGATGACCACATCAGTGCGATTTCCAATTGCGCAGATCGGGAGGTCGAACTTGGAAACTATGAAGGGCCGGGATTCCTCGATGGTAAAGCGCCGTGGGAGCTGCGCATGGCGAGGTACTACGTGCGCCTTGGTTACGAAGTTCAAACTCGTCTCGAAGCAGCATTGGCCTCGCTGGCACTGGCGGAGTTCCATCGAAATCACGGACACTATCCCGAGTCGCTGGGCGCACTTGTGCCGACGCTATTACATCACGAACCAATTGATTACGCGGATGGCAATCCGCTTCGCTATCGAAGGATCGAAAGCAATGGCTATGTTCTTTACAGCATCGGCGCTAATGGCACCGACGATGGCGGTACGATCGGCGCGCGCTCTCAGAATTATCCGGACACCTTTCACTCGACCAATCCCGACGCCGTTTTCTCCAGTGTCGTCCGCAAGGATCATTAACGGTGATCTCTAAGCCCCCAATTTCAAAGAGAGTGAATAGCGGCGAACTCGCGGCTTTCGTCGTTCCATGCGAAGTTCCACCCATGCAGTCACCAGCCGCTCCCGCACGGCACATCAATTTCGTCATCGCCTACCTTGGCTATTGGTTGTTTCCCGGACGGCTTGGACCGCACCTCGGCAAAGGTACATTTTTTTCTGCGATCGTGGCGGCAATCATGGGATTGGCGACTAGCACAGTCATCGTTTGCACGTTGCCATTATGGAGTCGAAGTGATTGGTATGAGAGCATATTGACTTTGCGGGAAACGGCTGCGGGGCTAGTATTGAATCTGTCCATAGCGTCATCGACTTCAAATTGGAGTTGGCCGACGGTCGCTGGCATCCTTGCAATCCCTTTGGAGATTCTGATCGCCTTCGTGATTCTTGGGGTTCTTCTTTCCCCCTGGGCCGCTGATGGGGATTCGCTCAAGTCCGCCATGGGTCGAAGCGTGAAGATCGCCCTCTGGAGCGTCACAGTGCTTCCGGTGTTCGGTCTGTCCTGGGCGGCATGCTGGTGGGTATTGTCGAACTTTCCATTGACCGGGATGGAGCCACCCAGCGACTCATTTCCGTTCGCGCTATACGGATCGCGATCGAACGGCGCCTCTGATTTCACACTCGGCTTGAGCGACACTGGAAAGCTGTTGTGCAATGGGTTTCTTCCAGTGCTGTTTGTCTTAATATATCTGTACCTCTACTTCAAAGGAGCTGCACGATATGCAGGGCCTTCAATTGGTCCGGGGTTTGAGGTGCGCGAGCCTCGATGCCGATCCTGTGGATATGTACTCTTCGGCTTGAAGGTGACGTCCAGATGTGCTGAATGCGGAAAACTCGTTTCAGACTCCTACCGTCAAGTGGAGGCGAGCCTGCCGCCGTGGAATCCGGAATTGCATGCGGTTTCGTTCATGCGCGAGTTTTTTCAAATGCAATGCCGCTGCATGTCTGACGCCGGGTTGCTGGCGGAAATCCCGGTGAATGGACATTGGGCTGTTGCGCGGAGGTTCTGGTGGACGACATGCGTCTGTTTTGGCGCCTGTCTGGCACTTATGTATGCAACCGCCAACTATGCAATGGGTCGCACCATCCCGGAGGTCAAAGACGTCCATCTGCTTGGCGCTGCCATCCTCACTCCGATTGTGGTGCACGTCGGAGCGATATTTGTCGCTTGTCTCTGGGCGCGGGTTCGACATGGAATTCGCGATCCACGCATCTCAGTCATCTGTGTCTGCTACGCCGCGCCGATGTTCTGGACCTGGGTCCTGCTACTTGCCATTTCCATCGATGTGCTTTCGTTTGTGCATCCATCGACCGTCCTGGTGAGCGACTATTTCTACGAGCTAAACCTCCAGGAAATGGTGATCGGTGTTTTGATCGTTGGTCTGGCGACGACGTTTCTCATCTGGCGAAGGCGCGTCGACTTGGCACTGGCGTCGGCCCGATTCGCGAGCTTCTAATTCAGTTCGAATTCGATTCGGCTTTGACGCCCCGCGCCCTCTCCATTCCAATTCCCCATTGAGATCACCCAAACAGGAGACCCCGCACATGCGCTGGACCGAGTTTCTGATTCCCACGACCAAGGAAGTGCCCAAGGATGCCGCCGTGGCGTCGCATCAGTTGATGATCCGGGCCGGGCTGATTCGCCAGCTCGCCGCCGGCATTTATTCGTATCTGCCGCTGGGCTATCGCACGCTGCGGAAGGTCGAGGCCATCGTGCGCGAAGAGATGAACCGCGCCGGGGCCATCGAGCTGCACATGCCCGTGCTGCATCCGATCGAGCTGTGGCAGCAGACCGGTCGCACGACCGCGATGGGCGACACGCTGCTGAAGCTGCGTCCGGTGAAGGAGGGCGATGAGGGCGACTGGCGGGCGCAGACCGTTCTGGGGCCGACACACGAGGAGCCGGTGACCGAGATCGCCAAGGCGTACCTGGGCAGCTATAAATCGCTGCCTGTCAATTTGTATCAGATCCAGGTGAAGTTCCGCGGGGAGGCCCGGCCCAAGAGCGGCGTGCTGCGGACGCGCGAGTTCCTGATGAAGGACGCCTACAGCTTCCACCGCGACAAGGCCAGCCTCGACGAAGGCTACCAGAAGATGTACGACGCATACTGTCGTATTTTTTCACGCTGCGGACTGCCGTACCTCGCGGTCGAGGCGGACAGCGGGCCGATCGGCGGCGATGCCTCGCATGAGTTCATGGTGCTGACCGACGCGGGCGAGGATGTCGTGGCGGTGAGCGAGAAGGGCGATTACGCGGCCAACACCGAGCGGGCGGTGGCCGCGCCGATAGCGGCGTCGAGCGATGCGATGCTGCCGATGGAGGAAGTGCACACGCCGGATCAGCGGACGATTGAGGAGGTGTGCGCGTTTTTGGGGACGAAGCCTTCTCAGATGATTAAGACGTTGATTTATGAAGGCGTGAAGGTCGATTCAAAGGCCCAGGCCGGCAAGCCTGCGGCTGAGCGCGAAGTCGTGGTCGTATTGGTGCGTGGCGATCATGAAGTCAATGAGACGAAGTTGAGCAAGGTCGCAGGCAAGATCGAGTTGGCCGGCGATGCGACGATTCAGAAGTTGACGGGCGCGGCCGTTGGCTTCGCCGGGCCGCACACGCTCGCGGCATCGGGTGTGAAGTATCGTTTGATCGTCGATCCCGCCGTGGCGGCGATGCGTAACGCGGTCACGGGTGCGAATAAGACCGGCTACCACGTCAAGAATATCAATCCCGGCCGGGATTTTGTAATTCCCTCGCCCTCAGAGGGAGAGGGTAAGGGTGAGGGTGCACTTCGCGTCACCGTCGCCGACGTGCGCACCGTGGTCGATGGCGATTTAGCGCCAACCGGCAGCGGGTCGCCGTTGCGGCTGCGCAAGTCGATCGAGATCGGACACGTCTTCAAGCTGGGCACGAAGTACAGCGATTCGATGAAGGCGACCTTCCTCGATTCCGACGGCAAGCCGAAGAGCCTCATCATGGGCTGCTACGGCATCGGTCTGAACCGCATCATGGCCGCGGCGATCGAGGCCCATCACGATGAGAATGGCATCATCTGGCCGATGACCATCGCCCCGTTTCAGGTGCTGGTCATCGCCCTCGACCCGCGACTGGAGGACGTGATGCAGCTGGCCGGCAAGATCCACGACGAGCTGACCGCGGCGGGCATCGACGTGCTCTTCGACGACCGCGACGAGCGGGCCGGCTTCAAGTTCAAGGATGCCGATTTGATCGGGGTTCCGGTGCGGATCACGATCGGCAAGAAGGGCCTGGCCGAAGGCGTGGTGGAATTGACGCGGCGGGAGACGCCGAAGGATGTGGAGAAGGTAGCGCCGGGGGATGTCGTGAAACGAGCTATGGAGATGGTGAAGTCTGCGAAGGCTTGAGCATATAATCAGGTGGCACGATGGATGTCCTACATCGCATCAAGCGGCTGATGATCCAGGGTAAGTACCACTTCACCCTGAAGGCCAGTGACGAGTTGGAGCTGGATGAACTGGACCGCGCGGAAGCGGTCGAGGCGATCGTAAACGCGACCCAGATCAGCAAGGTATTACGTTCACAAAGTCCTGTTCGTGGCCGGGCCGATGAAAAACTCTACGTCATCGAGGGCTTCAGCTATGGCGGCACGCTCATCTATACCAAAGGGAAAATCTCCCGCGAAGCGGGCGAGGAAGTCTACTACATCTTCATCTCGTCGAAGCGCTCGACCTATGGGTCCTCCGACGAGGCAGATTAGGGTCTGCCCAATGTGCGGGTCTCGCCGGGTCACGCGCGAGCCCCGGGAATTCGCATTGCGGAAAGGCAGATCAGCAGTTGTCCCCGTAGATGTGTGTCATGCATGCGGCGAGGTATTCATCGATCCACATGCTGCCAGCGAACTTGATCGCGCAGCTCATGCACCGAAGACCGGCACTCGTACAAATGGCAAATCCAGCAAAGTGACGGGATAGACATTGCTCTGCTTCCCGCGAATGTGAATCGGGTGTGGGAGTTGGTAGAATCGGCGAAATCATGACGCCGTCTATTTCGCATTGTCCGGAGTGCGGCTATAGCTTGCAGGGGCTGCCGGCGCGGCATCGGTGTCCGGAGTGCGGGTTTGCGTATGACGAGCACACCCAGGTCTGGCGTCCCAAGAACCCTCGCTACGTCTATCACGCCGTGTTCGCCAGCTTCGGCATTTGGTGGTTGATCGGGTTTCGAGATGCAACGGAATTCGTACGAAAAAGATTCAGTGGCTGGTGGGAAGGCACGCTCTTTCTCTTCTGGATATTGACTACAGTATTCCTGGTGATCGCCGGTTGGCGTGCGTTCCATGCCAACAAGCGCGGGCGGTTCGTCGCAGTCGGCCCCGGGGGACTTTCGATTCGAACAGAAATCAACACGGTGACGGTCCCGTGGGATCGAATCCGTGAAGTAAAGGTCGTTGGGGAGAAACGATCGTCGATCGAAATTGAAGTGGATAACGATGCCGATAAGAAAGTTCTGCAGGAATTGCTTTCAGATGAATCAAATGTATCGAGCGTTCATCTGATCATCCCAGAGGCAGACCGATCCGCGTTTGCGAAATCCGCCGAGGCGGCCCAGCAACAATACAAAAGTCCCGGAGCAGAATGAGGCTGGACGTCATGGTTCTGTTCAACGGAAGATCAGCGAGAATTGTAAGCCTGATGAACTTTGTCGTGGTTCTATGCATTGTCTTGCCGTTGTTTTCGATCGGCATCGCAGGATTCAGGAAATTCAGAGAAGCAGATTATTCAATCAGCATGTCGGAGTTCTTTGCGGCAGTACTTCTCGCGAAGGGGCTGCCTGTGCTCCTGCTGCTGACGCCCGTCCTGTTGCTTTTGCTGAAGGCCCGACGCGCCGTTAACAAGGATTTTCCAGCCATCTTTGCGTCTGACCGAGGACTGCACTTTCCATTTTTTCCCGGTGGCGAATTTGGCCGGGTGATTCCTTGGGAGTGTCTCTCTCGAGTTGAGCTTGGCGCGTTGCCGCAGGATCCACGCATCAACGCTTTGGCGCGCGGGTTCACCTATCTGATCTTCGAACAACCTCTCTTCCTGATCATTTTCCTCAGTTGCAATCGATCGCAGGCATGGGTGGGAAATCGTCTGCTGATGTCTCTCTATGATTTCAATGATCGAACGGCCGTCATGCCGCAGGATGGCGCGGAACGAATGATCATCGAGTTCATCCAGGTCACAAGTTGTTCGCAGAGGTCAGTCGCGCGGACGATCAATGCCCTCATCAACGATCCGACGCTGCGCGACCGGTATTGCGCATCCTCGACGAAGTTTGTAGTCGTGGACCGTGACGATGGGGCCGCAGCTTTGTTCGACCCTTCCACGGGCACGGCCATTGGCTTCGGAAGAGGCGATTAATGATCACGATCAATCCAGGCCTGCAAACGCAGGTGCTTCGAGGTCAGTCGTTCACGCCGACAACGCGAGGCAAGTCACTTAGTGAGCCAATTACATAGGTCGCTAGCTTTGCCCATTCCGGCGGCGGGGTTTCGAACTCCCAGAACAGCACCGTGCGTGTCCCCGCGGCGTGGCCGCAGAGTATGTCGAAGTGGAAGTCGCCGATGGACCAGGCGTCGGCGGGGCGGCAGTCGAGGGCGCGGCAAATGTCGAAGATCGGCTCGGGCGAGGGCTTGGTCGGGCCATCCTCGCGAGTGCGGATGAAGTCAAACGTCAATTCGTGTTTGCCGCAGACGATCTGCGTTGCGTGACGGGTGTTGCGGGTCATGAGGGCGATGCGCCATCCTGCGCGGCGGATCTGATCGAGCACGTCATGCGCGCCCGGTTGCAGTTCGCTGGCCCGCGCGGCCTCATCCTCGTGACGATGCAGAATGGCATCGGCCCGCTCGCGCTCGGGGCTGCCGCGCGGCAGGGCGCTAACCGATTCGAGAATTGGCCCCGGCGGCAGTCCGATCTCGGCGCGAATGGCGTCGAAATCCAGATGCGGCCTGGTCAGCGTGCCGTCCATGTCGAAGATGGCGAGGTTCATGGAAGCGTCGGCTCGATGCGGAGAGTTAACCAATTAACTGAGTTTCACTGAGTGACGGTGTTGGCGCTGTTGATAGTATGGCGTGCCAGGTTCGCATAAGCAGCCCGGACTCGTCATCGGAATCATCATAGGAGTCAAATTTATCCTCCAGCTCGCCGCGAGCCAATAGAAACGAAGACGGGTGGTTGTACAACGAGTGTGCGATGACCGTCGTGCCAGCGGTCATGGGGTAGCTTCGGATGCTCAGCGGCCGCCGGCGCAGCCAGTTGTACTTGATGATTTGGATAATCCCGGGTGCAAGGCGTACATAATCGGGGTAGAGAAGCGAACGGATCCAGGCGATCAGAGGTGGTCCCAGGATCATCGACCACATAATCGCACCAAACCAGCCAATCTTAAGACCCCCTGAAAGAAAATTCAGTGGCGCAAAAGGAAAAAGGGTCGAGAGCCCGGCTGCAAAGAAAAAAATGGCTGGCCAAACGATCATTGTGGTCAGATGAGAAGCAGCGCGGCGATTTGTTCTGAACACCTCGGGTTCGAATCTCGAATCGGCGACAACTGGGACTTCGCAGTTGCCAGCGCAAACCAGCATGGCGCGGTCAGAAGGCGCTGCGCCGAGATCACTCAATGACCTGGCGATTTCCCGGGGCTTTGGGGCTGTGGATTCTAATAGATCGAACATGGCGAGGATGACTGGGTCGTCTGGCTTCATAATCGGTTGAGCGGACTCGTCCTTAACGGGCGGACGGTATTTCTTATATAGAAATGGAATGACGATGATGCCGATGATGTCCAGTGCTGCGCCCAGGAACAACGCGGGAATTACCGCCGCCTTGTCATTCGGGAACGCTCGCCGGGCAAACACAGAAAGCAGCAGTGGCGGAAATGTCAGTAGAGCAAGGAAGGGACCGAAGAAGGCGCCTATCGTGGGATAGGAAACCAGACCAATCATGAAGGCCGACAATGGCTGTTTTCGAATGTATTCGAAAAGCAGGAATGGTAAAATGACGATTGGACATGACCCACAAAAGACCAGGAAAACCAGGATGGAATGTGCCGGACTCCCGTAGGGCATGCTCGGGCCATACGCGTAATAAACTGCAATTCCAATCCAACAAAGGATCGTTGCAATCAAAATAAGAATGTACTGGCGACGATCCGAGGCATTCGCATTTCCGCTGCTCAGTCTCGCCGCCCATTTATTGGGAGACAACGGAACAGTGAGTATCTGCGGCGGCAAACGTTGGCCGGGCGAACCTATTGATACGTCGCAACTGAACTCCCGCGTTGCAGATTTGTCGGTGTTCGCGGAAGACATGCCAGCAGTCCATATTAGGTTCAAGCCGGTTTGATTTGGGGCGTGGGTCCGCTACGTAATCTTCAACTCCACCGGCGCCTGTTGCATCATCGAGCGCATACTGACCTGCCCGGCGAGGTTGCGGACGAATTGTGTGACTGAATTCCGCGTCGCCGCGTCAGCTTTGTCGAAGATTTCCAGCGGCGTGCCGGCGTCGCCTGACGTGCGGATGCCGATGTTGATCGGAATCTCGCCGAGGAATGGCACCTTGAGCCGCTCGGCCGCCGCCCTTGCGCCGCCGCGTCCGAAGAGGTCGTACTGCTTGCCCGTGTCCGGGGCGGTGAAGTAGCTCATGTTCTCGACAATGCCGAGAATCTCGACGTTCAACTGCTGATACATGCGCAAGGCGCGGGTTGCGTCGAGCAGAGCGACGGCCTGCGGCGTCGCGACGATGACTGCGCCGGTTATTGGGAAGGCCTGAGCTAGCGAGAGCGGGATGTCGCCGGTGCCGGGCGGTAGGTCGACGATCATGTAATCGAGTTCACCCCAGTCGGCTTGCTCCATGAGCTGCTTCATCGCGGACTGCGCCATGGGACCCCGCCAGATCAGGGCCTGCTCCGGCGGAACCATGAAGCCCATGGACATCATGCGAATGCCATGCGCCTCGACAGGCAGAATCTTGTCGTCGCGGACCATCGGCTTGATGGCCTCGACGCCCATCATCTTCGGCGTGGACGGGCCGTACACATCCGCATCGAGCAGTCCGACCTTCGCGCCGTCGCGGGCCAGTCCGACCGCGGCGAGCACGGCGATGGTGCTCTTGCCGACGCCGCCCTTGCCGGCGCCGACCGCGATGATGTTCTTCACGCCGGGCAGGCTGGTCGGCCCTTTCATCGTGGAGCGAACCTGTGCCGACCAGTCGATGTCCACCTTGCCGACGCCGGCCTTGCGCAGCTCTTTCTCGACGTCGGTCTTGATCGTCTCCTTCATCGGACAGGCCGGCGTGGTCAGCTCGATGCCGACGCGCACGTCGCTTCCGTGAATGTCGACATTCTTGATCATGCCGAGGGTGACGAGATCCTTGTGCAACTCGGGGTCCTGCACGCGGGAAAGTGCGGCGATGATCTGGTCCTTGGTGATGGGCATTTTTTGAGTGCTCGTGTTGGGTTCGGTTGGTTCGTAATTCGGCGGGATTATAGAGAAGGGAGTAGCGAATGGCGAATATCAAATAGCGAATTGAGCCTGGCAAGAATCGGCCCTATTCATTCGAGTTCGTGTGTGCCACTGCTTTAGGCGATGTGGACGTGAGCGAGCGCACCGGGTAGGCGCACTGCTTGAAGCAGTGGTACGCGTTACTCGTATCTCAGCGCTTCGATGATTGACGTACGGGCGGCACGGCGCGAAGGGATGAGCGAGGCGATGATTGAGATTGCCGGGCCGATGACGATCGCGCCGAGGATCAGCATGGGCTCGAGGCGGTAATCGACCTGCACGCCCATGAGCGGATATCTCGACAGATGCATCAGATAGCCGAAGGCCACGCCGCCGATCAGGCCGGGCACGAGGCTGGTCAGGCCCAGGACAGCGCCCTGTCCAACGATAAAGCGGCGCAGTTGCCGCCGGGTCATGGCGACCGCACGAAGTATGCCCAGCTCGCGGGTCTGCTCCAGCACGTTCATGGTGAGCGTATTGACCGCGCCGAGGCTGGCGGTGACGACCGAGAGGGCCATGAGCGTCCACATCGCCGCGACGACGCCGGCCATGAGGTCGTCGATCATCTTGCGGAATGCGGCGCACGATTCGAGTTGATAGCCACGGTCGCCGCAATAGGCATTCAGAGATTCGCGGGCGCGGTCGATCGCACCGGGCTTCGCAATGACGCCGAACACATGCACACCGGTGATGCCGAACAGTTCGGCGGCCGGCGACCAGTCGATATAGACAATATGTCCGCCTGCGGTGTATTCGGTGGCAATTCCGGCGATGCGTAGCGAGCGCGGGCCGGACGTGGTTTGAACCTCGATTGAATCGCCCCGCTTCAGCCCCCGCCGATGGGCCAGCACGCTGCCGATAACGATTTCGCCGCGCTTGAGCCCCGCAAGCACGTCGTCCTCCGATCCTTCAACCAGGTCGAGCAGCAAGGGTCGACCGGCGTCGAAGCTCTTGGGCATGATGAGAATGGGCTGACCGTCGCTCGTGCCGGGAATGAAATTGACCTTGAAGATATCAGTGACACCGTCGAGATCGAGCAGCTCGCGTTCGGTTGCGTTGGGAAGGGCGGTGAGCGCGGTCATGCCAGGGTCGGGCATGTACGCACGAACGAAATAATCCGCCGCGCTGATGTTGCGACCCCAATCGCCGATATCGCGAATGTTATTCACCAATGTGTTACCAACCGCGAGACACACCATGATGGAAATAGACAGAACGCCGACGGTGAGCGCCGTGCGAACCGGATGACGACGAAGCTGACGGACGCCCATGTCGCTCTCGATGCGACCGAACCGCCACGTGAGCCGCGACACACCGCGGAGCAGTGCGGGCAGCGCCGGCGGCAGCGCGAGGATCATGCCGGTCATCATGGCGGCCAGGGCCGGCCCGAGGCACACCTTGGCGAGGCCACTGGGAAGTCGGCCCGAGAGCAGCAGAGTGACGAAGAGTCCGGCGATAGCCAGTAGTGTGAAACCAAGTTGAACGCCGCGAGCGCGTCCGGTCGCAGCGCCGGTTGACGAGTCTTTGAGCGTGGCAATCGGCTCGCGCCGGGCTGCGAGTCGAGCAGGTTCATATGCCGCGAGCAGCGTGCACAGCGGGCCGAGGACGATCGGGGCGACGAGCGTCGCCATGCTGAACGCGGGCCGCGGCAGTTCGACCTGCATGAGCTGCTCCATCATGGCGCGGAAGACCCAGGCGAGAGCCCAGCCGGCGAGGATGCCGACAGCCGTGCCGACAACACCGAGGGCGATTGCCTCGCTCAGTATCATTTGAGTCAATTGTCGGCGTGTCATGCCGAGGGCACGGAGAATGGCGAGATTTCGTGCCCGCTCGGAGAGGCTCATCATGATGGAGTTGAGGATGACGAATGCCCCGGCGGTGAGCGAGACAATGCTCATGGTGGACAGGCCGTATTCGGCGCTGACCATGGATTCGGCGGCGATCATGCCGCGCGCGGCAGGTTTGCGGATGGATGCGCCTGGCGGCAGCAGTTTGGCGACGCGCGTCTGAATATCAGATGCGGCAACGCTGTCCGCCACCACGAGTCCGATCGAGTTGACCTTGCCGGGTAGATTGAAAATACGCTGGGCGGTGTGCAGCGGCATGAACGCGACCGCGCCGCCGTTGACCGCCGCCGCGCCGCGCATGGCGAGGAGGCCGACAACCGGCAGTTCTGCCATGCCGCTGGGGCTGATGAGACGAATGGTGCTGCCGACGGCTAGATTTTTCTGTCTGGCGAAATCACCGGGCAGCAGCACGCCGTCGGGCTTGTCGATCATCGCGCCGGCAACAATTTCGTAGTCGCGCACGCCGACATCCGTTGTGGGATCGATGCCCAGAACCGTGATCGCGGCTGTCTGTCGGCCGGTGATCAACCCAGCGGTGGTTTGAATGACCGGCACGGCGGTTAAGATCCCGGGAACGGTCCGCACCCGTTCAATCTCGCCCACATCGATGCCACCCATGCCGTCGGGCGTGATCTCAAGATCGGCCCGGCCCGCGAGGGTCGAGAACAATTCGCCATAGACCCGCCGCGTGGATTCGACCGTCATGGAAATCGAGAGCATGGCGGCGACACCGATGACCACGCCGCCGAGCGTCAGCAGCGTGCGGCCCGGTCGCCGCTTCGCCTCGCCCAGGCTGTAACGCATCAGGGTCATGCGAGCGACTCCAGTTCGGCCAATACCTGGCGGGGCGTGCGACCGGCGGCGAGGGCGTTGTCGCCGTGGATCGCGCCATCGCGAAGGGTGATCACGCGGTCGGCCATGGCGGCGTGCCGGGCGCTGTGCGTGACCATGACGATTGTCTGTTTGCCATCGTCCACCAGCCGGCGCATCAGGGCCAGCACGGCGTCGCCCGAGACGCTGTCAAGGTTGCCGGTCGGCTCGTCGGCCAACAGCACGATTGGGGTGTTGACCAGTGCACGAGCCAAAGCGACGCGCTGCTGCTCGCCGCCGGAAAGCTGTGCGGGCATGTGCTCGCGCCGATCGGAAAGGCCCACGCGGGCCAGCGCGTCGGACGCGCGGTGCGTGGCATCGCCATGCGATACGCCATCAAGGATGAGCGGGATCGCGGCATTCTCCTGGGTCGACAGCACGCCGATGAGGTTGAACGCCTGAAACACGAAGCCGACCTTCTGACGGCGCAACACGGTCAGGTCATCGTCGGACATGCCGGCGAGTTCGCGATTCTCAAATACGACGGCGCCGCTGGTCGGCGTGTCGAGTCCGCCGATGATGTGCAGCAGGGTGCTCTTGCCGCAGCCCGACGGTCCCATGATGGCGACGAACTCGCCGCGCCGGATGGTCAGGCTCACGTCACGCAGGGCGGTCACCTGCGCCGGTGGCTCGCCAAAGATGCGACTGACGCCGCGCAATTCGATCAGGGTTTCGCCGGTGTTATTCATGATGCAGGCTCCTGAAGCTCGGCTTCGCAGCGGTCGAGCCATTTGGCAAACGCTTCGAGACGGAGGATCGCGAGATCGAGCAGCAGGCGCACCGAGACGTCAGTTGACTCCGCCTGCGCAGCGATGTGCGCGCGGTTCAGTTCGTGCAGGCGCGTCATGCAGGCCTGCCGCTCGATGGCGATGATCTGCACGGGGGAGACATCGCTTCGCCGCCGGGCGATCATCAGTTTTAGATACGTGTCGTTACGAAGGTCGAGGTCGACATTCGAGGGCGTGGTCAGCCAGCGGCGCAGCTCGTCCTGTCCGGTGTCGGTGAGGGCGTAGACCTTCTTGTCGGGCCGCTCGCTCTGGGCGACCTCGGATTGCAGCACACAGCCATCGCGATGCAGCCGGTCGAGGGCGGTGTAGACCTGCCCGAAGTTGAGCGGCTCGGTTGGCGAGAGCTGACGGTCAAAGGAGGTCTTGAGGTCATAGCCATGCAGCGGCCCATCGGCGAGGAGACCCAGGATGGCATGGCGAAAGGGCATGAGCAACGCCTATATTGCACGTCAATATATACTATGTATGTAACTAAGGCAAGCGATCCATTGCAATGGGCTCTTCCATGCGTAAGCTACGTGACTACAAATAGTTGAGATGAAGTTTGTGCCGGCTGCTGGGGGTTTGCGGGACAGCGTCCTTGTTCCCTGCGTTCAATGTCCTGCGCGAACCGTCTTCGTTGGCGGTGAGGTCAGTGTGACATCCGACGGCACGGGCTTGTCAGCAAGCTTGCTCGGTCCGGCGCGTCGCAGGCCGTCGATCATGATCGATGGCGTCAGCACTTCCGGCAGAACTTCGGGATCGTCGGGCTTGAAGGGCTGATAGACGAGGTACATGGGAACGCCCGGTCGCTCGTACTTGTCCAAATCGATTTTAATGGCCGGATCCTTGAGTGAGTAGTCTGCTTCGAACGGAATTACGTTTAGTTAGCGCATGACCTTTAGCGTCTCCTCAACATCGATCGACGTGTTCTTGTTGGTCTTGCAGCTCGCGCACCAGCTGGCGGTATAGTCCACGAAGACCGTGTAACCCTTTTCCACCGCGCGACGCACGCGTTCACGTTCAAAGTGCTGCCACGGAATTCCCTTG
>CAYXEY010000069.1:7095-14286 GCA_964464105.1 uncultured Planctomycetaceae bacterium | reverse complement strand
CGGTTCGTCGATGAAGTCGAGCAGGTGCGCAAAGCGCTCGGCCTCGGCCGGGACAATTTCTACCTCTATGGCCACTCCTGGGGCGGCATCCTCGCGATCGAATACGCGCTCAAGCACCAGGAAAACCTCAAGGGCCTGATCATCTCGAACATGATGGCGAGCTGCCCGAAATACAAGGAATACGCCGAAAAAGTACTCGAGCCGCAAATGGACCCGAAGGTGCTCGCGGAGGTCAAGGCGATCGAGGCGGCGAAGGACTACGCGAATCCGCGGTACATGGAGCTGCTCATCCCGCACCATTACGAAAAGCACATCTTACGAATGCCGGCGGATCAATGGCCGGAGCCGCTGATGCGGGCGATGAAACACTTGAACACGGCCGTCTACATATTAATGCAGGGGCCGAGCGAGCTCAACGTCACCGGCAAGCTCGAAAAATGGGACCGCTGCGCGGACCTGCCGAAGATCAGCGTCCCCACACTGGTGATTGGCGCCCGCTACGACACGATGGACCCGGAGTACATGCGCTGGATGTCAACGCAGGTGCGGCATGGGCGATTCCTGTACTGCAGAAACGGAAGCCACTGCTGCTTCATCGACGATCAGGACACGTATTTCCGCGGATTGATCGCCTTCGTGCGCGATGTGGACGCCGAATCTTCCGAGCGGTTGAAGCCCGAGATTAGTAAATCGTCAATCCGGCATTGATTCAGCTTCTGATCCAGCACCTCATCGTTGTATAATGCCCCTGTCAAAAGAGGGGAGGGAACGATGAGAAGCACGTTTCGTAGCCATTTGTCAAAAATATCATGGGTGGCGGCCGGCACTATTCTCTGCATCACTTCCGCGACTGCCCCCGCCCGCGCCGCAGATTGGACCAACTCCGGCGGAAACCCCTCCCGAAATTGTCTTACCTCTGAGCTCGGCCCGACCGACATCACCACGACGCTCTGGTCCGGCGGGCGTCCCTCCATCATCGCCTGGCAACCGGTCATCGAGGGCAACCGCGTCTTCATGGTCCGCGAGTTGACCTTCCCGCCCAACAGCGTGCCGAACGATGCTTACATCGTCGCCATGGATCTCGACACCGGGGCCGAACTCTGGGCCGAAACCCTGCCCTACAACTCCGGCGACTGGATTCCCTGGATCGCGGGCGTGAAGAACGGCCGCGTCTTCGCCAGCCGAAGCGGCAACGGCGGCTCCATCGCGGCGAAGCTCTATGCCCTCGATGTCGTCACCGGCGACATCATCTGGGATTCCGACGACACCACCCGCGCCGGGGCCTACGACGGCGTTGTATTTGCACCCGATGGCGATCCGATCCTGGCCAGCCATGTCGCCATCACGCGCATCAATGCCGAGGATGGCGCCACCGTCTGGAACCGCGTTCGCGACCGCGCCGTAAGTGGCGAATGCGGCGGCGCAATCTTCGGCGACGCCCTCTACATCGACGGCCTCGCCCCGGGCGGACAGGTCATCGAGCGGCGCGATCTTGCAACGGGTCTATATATGTACGAGTCTCCGGTCATGCCCGGCTTTACCGAGCAGAACTGGCCGATGGTCGGGCCGGACGGCACCATCTACATGTCGCGCGTGCAGAACAACGTCGCGGTCGATTTCTTTTACGCCTTCACCGACACCGGCAGCGCGATCACCCTCAAATGGTCCATCCCCGCCAATTGGACGACCACTTCCGAATTCGGCGTCGGGCCCGATGGCTCGGTCTATATGATCGCCCCGGGCCGGATGCTCTCGCGGCTAAACCCGGTCAACGGCGCGGTCATCGATGATGTCGGGCCGATCCCCAACGACGGCGGAAACGGGCTTGCCCCGCGCATGGCGATCGACGCCGCCGGAAGAGTCTATTTCTCCAACGGTCAATTTGGCAGCGGCCGCGTGTATTGTTTTACGCCCAGTCTCGATGAGATCTGGTCCCTCGCCGTGCCCAACGTCAACGTCGGCGCGCCGGCCATCGGCGCCAACGGCACGCTCATCATCGCCGGCATCGGCAACAACGTCCGGGCGTATCGCAATGCGACCACGTGCAACCCGTGCGACGCCGACTGCAGCGGCGCGGTGGATTTCAACGACATGGGGCCTTTCGTGAACGCCGTGCTGGGCAGTCCGTCCGGCTGTTCCCCCTGCCAGGCAGATACAAACGTCGATGCGCTAGCCAACGGCGCAGACGTCGCCGGATTCGTCGCCTGCCTGATTGGGCCATAACAAGCCCTGGTGATTGTGTCAGGCAACCGCGAAATAGGTGGTTGCGGGAGTTTGTCTTTTCATGATACGATTGTCGTTGAAGCCCGCAGACATCTAGGAGCACCATTCGAAGGAGGAAGCATGAAGCGGAGCTCGCTCTTCCTAATCCTCATCGCGACATTTGTCGGCTCGGGATGCAGCGGCAATCCGAGCGGAAATTCGTTAGGTGAATTCGCGAATGAGGTTCCTTCAAATACAAAGAGTGCTGATGCTCAGTATTTGTATGCCAAAGCCTCGCTTTGCCCAGATTGCTCCGGTATAGGGAAAAAAACCTGCGATTCATGTCATGGTGTCGATCAGACAAGATCAACATGTGAGCACTGTCACGGAATCGACCAAACCGCGCTCGCTTGTGAGCATTGTCTGGGAAACGATCAAACTAAGATCACGTGCGAACATTGCGACGGTATTGACCAACGAACGCAGACTTGTGAACACTGCAATGGGGTCGACCAGACAAGTCTAACGTGCCAATACTGTAACGGCTCTGACCAATCACACTTGACTTGTGAAACTTGCTCGGGAACAGGAAGTCTGTCCGGGCGTAGATGCTATGGCTGTTCGGGAACTGGAACGCAGCGACTCTGCGTCTTTTGTCACGGTTCTGGTAAACGGCGAACGTGTGTCTTTTGCCATGGATCAGGCAAGCGACGAACCTGCGTGTTCTGTCACGGCAACGGCAAGAGACGAACGTGCGTCTTTTGTCATGGCAGCGGCAAGCGCCGGGTCTGCGTTTTCTGCCATGGGTCTGGCAAACAAAGCACATGCGTGTTCTGTCACGGTCGAGCAAATGGTGATGCTGCATGCGCAACGTGTGATGGCGGCGGAGTTATTGAAGTAGTCGAGCAACGGTTTTCATCAGGCGATGGGCTATTGCAGTCCGTCTCAGCGACCGCGCAACCAACCACGATTCCTAGGGCGTTCGTTGGGAAGCCGCTCTTGACTTGGGACGCAGGCCAGCGGCTGGTTGCACAAGACGGATCGTACTTTGGCGAATTGAGTGCTGAGACCAACCGTCCTAAGAATGTATTTGTAAATGGATATCTGCGAAAAGACGGAACTTACGTTGCGTCGCATTACCGATCCCTCCCCGTGGGCGGCGTTTCATCGCGAGGACCACCATTGCGAATCAGCAATGGCCCCGAACCCAAGACTTCTTATTATGGTGAACTCAACAAGTACGGTGTACCCAAGACTGTTCCTGTTCGCGGCTATTTCCGCAAAAACGGCACATACGTTCAGCCACACTTTCGTGGAGCGCCCCGCATCCGAGGAGGTAGGAGATGACGTCAATCAGAAAAACAAACGGACGGGGCCGTTGCAACTTTTCTTCCTTACAACTCTATCGCTCTACGGTGTCCATGGTTGCCATTTGCTTATGGCGATGATGATTGCTTCTTCACTGACAAGGATGCAAGATGTTATTAGGTGAATCACTTCATCCACTCGCATGCAATGACCAGCACGCAAAACGAAGCAAAGAAATAAACCCTGATTCGCACAGAGGCAACTTTGCGCGGGATCGGGATCGCATTTTGTATAGCCGCTGCTTTCGACGACTCGCTCATAAGACTCAAGTTTATCTCACATCCGAGGGGAAGGAACACGCTAGGACTCGCCTTACACACACTCTTGAGGTCACGCAAGTTGCTCGGGCCATTGCTCGAGCACTTAGGATGAATGAGGATCTAGTTGAAGCGATTGCTCTCGGACACGACGTGGGTCATTCTCCATTTGGCCACGCAGGTGAACAGCAACTACAGCGATATCTCCAAAACGATCATCGTCCTCCACGGCATATGCTCCAGCGCTTGCAGGGGACGGAGGTCAATATCCCGAAGTCAGACTTCAAACACAACTTCCAAAGCGTTCGTTTGCTCTCTGCGTTGGAACGGTACGATTCGGACATAGGACTTAACCTGACCGATCAGTGCCTAGAGGGAATGCTAAAACATACGCGCGTTAAGACGCGTGGAATCAACTCACGGCAATATTCATATCCGGATCGACAAGGAGTGTTCGCACGGCTGCTCGAAGTTTTAGATCACAGTACCATTGAAAGCCAAATAGTCGCGATCGCCGACGAACTCAGTCAGGTGGCGCACGACCTCGCTGATGCCGTTCTTTACCGTCAGATTGACTTTGCCGAACTGCAGAAGCAATCCCAAATTGCAGCAATCCTCAAGGGCACGGAAAAGGGCCAAAATCTGCTCAACTATTATGGCAATAATCCCAGAGAGTTTGCCACGCTCGCCGGTCACCTTGCATCTACCCTCATTTCACACTTCGTTGATGCATCAATTCGTAGTGGATTAGAACGGCTAGGAGTGCGCGAAACTGGCAATACACCACAGCTTTGGCAGTCGCATGTTCCTGACCCCGTGGACGACTTTCAGTCGCTCAAAGCATATAAAGATCAGCTCGTGGTCAATTGTTACGACGTAAACCGGATGGACAACAAGGGTACGTTCATCCTTAGGCAACTCATTGATGCGTATGTGAGCGATCCTCGCCAGCTTCCTGATGCCGCATTCAACCGATATCGCAATGCAGTTAAAGGGGTAAGAACGATCGATGACTGGAAGAAACTTGAGGCCTCTTTTGATATCGAATTTCGTCTATCTGGCGATGAAATGGAGGCATTTCAAAAATCGATTTCGAGTACCGAAGGGGGTGCGCTTCGACAACTTCCAGCGGGGATACTTCTAAAGCTACCGTATCACTTGCTCTTTGACGAAGATTGGCGGCGTACCATTGCTGATCAAGTTGCTATGATGACCGATTCAAATGCTGAACGAGAGTTTCAGTTGCTTTACGGTTCGGGCTTGCGGTAATCGACTGTAACTGTTCTCTGGCTATTGCAAACTCTCCGTTTCATATCCGAACCAAACTCCGTTTGCGCTTGGATGCTTTTCGCGCGCCAGTTCCGCCTCGGCTGCGATTAAGCCGAAGGCCGGCCACTCGTCGCCGGTGACCACCCGCTCGAACGCGGCCCGTGCCGCCGACTTGTCGCCGGTGAACAGGTGCAGGCAGCCGATGCCGTAGCCGATCGTGGCGCGATCCAGTGCCCCCAGCGCCGCGTTCGTGGCGACTGCATCCGGGTTCCGGCCGTCGCGAAAAATCAGCAAGAGCCGGTGATACGCCTGGTTCTCGATGATGTCCATGTCCGGCGTGATGGCGTCGAGCAGTCGCCGGGCCTGCGTCTCACGCGCCACCGTCTCACCAACTTGGCGGCGCATGGCGAGATACCTCCAATATGTGGTTGCGGCGCGATTGTCGTCGTATCCGCGCGCCAGCCGGGCCGCCTCCTCGAATGCCGCAACGGATTCGGCGTAGTCCCCGGTCAGGTAACGCGCCAGCCCCAGGTGATACCAGACGTTGAACCCCAGCGTGGTCAGCGGGATGTTGCGCGCGTTCGGCAGACCGTCCTGCTCGACGATGTCGGCAAGGCCGCGCCCCGGCTCGGCGCGCATTCGGTCGGCGCGAATAAGTTCCGCCGCCCGCTCCAGATCTGCCCGGGCATCCTCGAATCGACGGACGCTGAGATAGCGGTGTCCGCGATGCCGCAGCAGACCCGCATGATTCGGATGCACCCGCAGCCCCTCGGACAGCAGGGCGATGGCCTCGTTCATCCTGCGCAGATAACCCAGCCGCCGGGCGACCCAGATGAGCCGATCGACGTCGTTCGGGTTCTCGCGAAAGGCAGCCCAGGCGGAATTGAGGTTGCTGGTGTATGCCGGCGGAACATCGCGTTGGAGCGGCTCAAGCTGCCGGCCCAGCAGCGATACCGGCAGCGGCCGCGCGCGAGCCTCGGCGAGCGGGGCATAATCGTCGAGTGAAACAGTTGGCGAAACGATGGTTGCGCAGCCGCAGAACACGAGCGGCGCGAATGCAGTGATGAGGTAAGTCAGACGAATGGCGCGGTTCATTCTGTATTCACCGAGCAGGCTCAATCAATACCCTCTGCTGGTGCGCGAATCCTTTCTCGCGCCCACCTTCGCGGGAATCCCTTCCCGTGAATAGGATTTCCTCGGCAGCATGATATACGTGGGAATGGACTCCCACGGCGCGGGGTGCGAGATGGGAATCTCGCACCAGCGAGGATGCGGGAGTGCGAGACAACGATCTCGCACCATCAAGGGGATTGCCACCGTCTTCTCGTTGAATCAAGAAGCCCGCTGCTCCGAGGAACAGTGTATGAGAATTTCAACCAGAGGACACTGGCTGCTCTTTCTTCCGCTGGCCACCGCGGTCCTCATAGGGATGACCTTCGAAATCGGGCGATGTGACCTGCCGGCGTCGCACCGGATGACCCCGGCCCCGGAGTCCCCGGGGACGAATTAGATAATCAAAGACAATCAGGGAATTGCTGCTTCTTGTCTTAATAATGACAAAAGTCGATCACAATCAAACGCGGCAGGAACCTGACCGGACTGGTTGACGCGTCGTCAATCCGGATCGCCCAGCCCTGCTTGAATCCGATTCACCAGCACGGTCATCTCTTCGATGCGACCGGTCAGCTCGGCCATGGCCTGGCTGTGGGCGGCCTGCTCGAGCCAGCGGGCCTGCTCGGTCAGCTCGGCGAAACCATGGCTGCCGCCGGCGCTCTTCAACTGCCTGGCCAGCTTCTCGATGCGATCGTACGACTGCTGCCGCAGGGCCTCCTGAATCGCATCCAGCCGCTCGGGCAGGCCGCGGACGAACTGCTCGACGATCTTCACCAACTCGGGTGATTCGCTCAGCATGGTGGACAGGAGCGGCTCGGCGTCGGACCCGCGCGGATTGTTCGTCTGATCGGCCATGTTTCCCCCCCTTGAACGGCGCGAGCGCGGTCCCGCTTCTGGGACGCAGCGCGGCGCACGAAGCCATCCAACCATCGTCGCATTCAGACGGATGCTTGATGTGAGGTGATTACCCGAGTCTCAATAA
>CAYXEY010000069.1:3292-7085 GCA_964464105.1 uncultured Planctomycetaceae bacterium | reverse complement strand
CGGATTATTCGATTGATCGGCCATGTTTCCCCCCCTTGCTGGCGCGCGTGGGTCCGCTTTCCGGACGCACTTCGGCGCACGAAGCCAACAGGACCATCGTCGCATTCAGACGGGTGCTTGATGTGAGGTGATTACCCGAGTCTCAATAACGCCTGTCCGGCGCGGAATGGGGGCGAGAACTCCTGCGAACAGGGCTTATCAGGACGCTGCGCGGGCCGTCGGTGAAATAATCTCGGCTTGTCTATTTCTTCTTCGGGGCGTTCTTGGGCGGCTCGGCGGCGCCCTTCTTGGCCGGCGGAACATCGTCCTTGAGCAGGTCCGAAAGGTCGTCGGAATCCATGTCCAGGTCCGGAAGCTCGCCGAGGTCGAGGTCGCTCAGATCGTCGATGTCGAAATCATCGGCGTCGATCGGGGCCTTCGCGGCCGGCTTGGCGGGCGCCGCGGGCTTCGATGCGGCCGGCTTGGATGCCGCGGGCTTTGCTGCTGGTGCGGCCGCGGGCTTCGCGGGCGCCGGAGCAGGTTTCGGCGCTGCGGCCGCAACGGGTTTTGCCGCAGGCGGCGCAGGCTTGGGCGCCGGTTGCTTCACGGGCTCATCGGCCGGATCGACGATGTTCGCCGGCACGCCGTCAATCTGCACCACGAACAGAACCGGACCGACGGTGATGCGATCACCCGCCTTCAACGCGGTTTCACCTTCGATCCGCTTCTCATTGACGTAGGTGCCGTTGCTGCTGCCCAGGTCCTTGATGGTCGCCTTGGAACCGTTGAGGTTCAATTCGCAGTGGTGCCGCGAAATCTCGTTCAACGGGATGCGGATGTCCGCGTCCGGCTGCCGGCCAATGATCATCTTGGTGCCGGGCTTGAGCGGGATGTCCCGTCGGGTGGCGTTGTTCTTGAACGCGACAAGCGTAATCATTGGCGACGCCTCTGTGGAGTGCCGGTCGGACCTGGGCGGGCGCGGCTCAGCGCTCTGCCGCCCCACAATGGGGAACCTCGTCAATTTAGCCGTAAACGCTGGGCCATTCAAGCGCATTCCAGCCGACTCGGCGGGCTGTAAGTCGGGCGATAAAATGCACTTCCAATGTCCACGAAGCCCGCGATCGGCCTTTATGTTCATCTTCCGTTCTGCACCACCAAGTGCGGCTACTGCGATTTTTACTCGCTCCCCACGCTGCCGGATCAAATCGCGGGACTGGTCGAATCACTCGACGCGGAATCGACGCAGCGCGATCCGGGTCGCCCCATCGAAACGGTTTTTATCGGCGGGGGCACGCCGACGGTCCTGCCGGCCGACGCGCTGGCGTGTGTGCTTTCGCGCATTCGCCAGACCGCCGGCGAGGTGCCGGAATTCACCTGCGAAGCGAATCCCTCGAGCACCGACGAACTCAAGCTTGAGCTGCTGAAACGACACGGCGTGAACCGAATTTCTTTCGGGGCGCAATCGTTTCATCCGGACGATCTCACGGTGCTGCAGCGCATCCACGATCCTTCGGATATTGGAGAAAGCGTTCGCGCCGCCCGCATGGCCGGCTTCGACAATGTCAATCTCGATCTGATCTTCGGCATTCCGGGTCAGCCGCCGGCGCGATGGCGAGAGACGCTTCGCCGGGCGATCGAGCTTGAACCCGACCATCTGTCTTGTTACTCGCTGATGTACGAACCGGGCACGCAATTGACCAAACTGCGTCAGCAGGGCGCGTTGTCGCCCTGCAACGAGGATCACGAGATCGAGATGTTCGAAATGACCGGCGACGTCCTCGCGTCGGCGGGTTATCAGCGCTACGAAATCAGCAACTTCGCGCGGCCGGGCCGCGAGTGCCGGGCGAACATCATCTACTGGGAGAATCGCGAATACCTGGGAATCGGGCCGTCGGCGGTTTCGTATTTAGACGGCGTGAGGCGAAAGAACATCGCCGACATCCGCCGCTACGTCGAACGCCGCGGCGGTACGATGGGTGACATCGTCGCCGAGTCGGAGCAGCTCTCACCACAAGATCGTGCGCTTGAGACGGCAATGCAAATGCTGCGATTATCGACCGGCATCAACCGACGGCGGTTTTTCGAGATCACGGCCTTCGAGGCCGACCCGCTGCTGGGGGATCGCTTGATGCCCTTTGTGGAATTGGGGCTTGTGGAATCCGGTGCACAAGGCTGGCGCTTCACAACACCCGGCCTGATGGTCTCAAATCGCATACTGAGCGAACTTGCCCCGGAGCCAATCAAGCCCCGTAATGTCTCGCTGGCGATTCTTCAGCAATGAGTCAATTGTCCTCTTTGACGGCTGACAATCAATCGATGACCTTCCCGCGCCCGGCCAACTCCATTGCCTCCCAATAGAACTGTTTGTACTCGTCGTCATTCATGGCCTGAATGACCTTGATACGGCTGCAAAACTGAATCGCGTCGAACGCGTCATAGAGCGACAGGCCCCACCAATTCCACACGAATTTCAAGTTGTAATCGCCAACTATTCTTGCGAGCCGATCCCTCATCCTGGTTAGTGTCACCTCGTCAACGCCGGTGGCAAGCAATTCAGCACGCGTCTTCGCATCCATTTTTTCCGTAAACTCTGTATCAACGAATGGCTCGAGGATCAATCCCCAGACGTCGACGCGGCGCAAGATCGGAATGCCACGGGCTTGGGCGGCTGCGATCATCGCGTCTTTGTTTGAGGCTGGCACGAGCAGCAGTTCACCGCGCTTCGTACGAATCTCGAACGGTAATGATGTAACGCAAATCTCGCGAATCGAATCATACGCCAGAACGCCGTTTGGGAAGACGGTCGCAGGCGTGTACGGATACCACGCGATATTAACTTGGTCTTCACCAAACCAATAACGCAAAGCGTGATCGTCCGCACGCATATGTCGAATCCTGATCGCGAGTCAGTCAGTTCACAAACCTGCTGCCCTCGTTCGCTGGACTTCTGCCATGACTTCCAAGGTGTCCACAAGCCATTGAACTCGCTGGTCCGGAGTCAGCGATGCGAAGTGCAACAGATTCTCGATCCGCGCCTTTTCAAAACTCGCGCTCTCGGCAGCCTGACGGTCTTCCGATGACGGTTCGATTGAGCGTGGACCAATCGACGAGTTCATTTTTCTCATTCAGAGTTAGGCCTTAAGCCAACCTTTGGCAACACCGTCTGCCATAAGCCTGCGGGCATAATACTCTGGCGATGTTCGATGACGGTTACTCTTGCGTTTCACTTCGCCTCGCAGCTCAGCAGCCGCATACGCCTCAATCGTTCGATCCTTGTTGCGACCAAATTGTCGAAACAACTTCTGCATCAATTCTCGCTGTGTCATTTTCTTGACGTTAGCCAACCAAAACCTCCTTCCTACTCCTCCGCCGTATCCAGCACGCTCATGAAAGCCTCCTGCGGGATCGTCACCGCCCCCACCTGCTTCATCCGCTTCTTGCCTTCCTTCTGCTTCTCAAGCAGTTTGCGCTTTCGCGACACGTCGCCGCCGTAGCACTTGGCGGTCACGTCCTTGCGAACCGGCTTGATCGACTCGCGGGCGATGATCTTGCCCCCGATCGCCGCCTGAAGCGGGATTTCGAACAGGTGCCGCGCGATCTGCTTGCGCAATCGAATCAGCAGCTTGCGCCCGCGATATTCCGCCCGCGTGCGATGCACGATGATCGACAGGGCATCCACCGGCGTGCCGTTCACCAGGATCGTGAGCTTCACCAGGTCATCCGGTCGAAAGCCAATGGGTTCGTAGTCCATCGTGGCGTAGCCGCTGGTCACGCTCTTGAGCTTGGTGCGCACGAACGCGCCGCCCTTGCCCGG
>CAYXEY010000069.1:0-3282 GCA_964464105.1 uncultured Planctomycetaceae bacterium | reverse complement strand
AGTTCGTCGTCCAGGGTTGCGTAGCCGCTGGTTACGCTCTTGAGCCGGTCGAAGTAATCGTAGATCACCTCCGCAAGGGGAAACTCATAGGTCAGCACGACTCGCTCGGGCGAGAGGTAGTCCGTCTTTTTGTAGGTGCCGCGGCGATCCTCCGACAGGCTCATGACCGCGCCGATGTACTTGGCCGGAACGATGATCTCCGTTCGCACGTACGGCTCGCGAACTTCCTCGAGCTGATCCATGGTCGGCAGATCGGCGGGTGACTCGATCTTGCGCACCACGCCATCCTTGAACACGATTTCAAAACCCACTGTCGGCGCGGTCTGCACCACGTCGATTTCGCTCTCGCGCTCCAGCCGCTCCTGGATGATCTTCATGTGCAGAAGGCCGAGGAAGCCGCAGCGAAAACCCATGCCGAGGGCCGCGCTGGCCGCCGGCGTGAAGTTGAAGCTGCTGTCGTTGAGCCAGAGCTTCTCCATCGCCTCGCGCAACTGGTGCGCCGTCGTGCCTGGTCCGGGATAAAAATCGCAGAACACCATCTGCTGCGGCGGCTGGTAGCCGGGCAGCGCGCCATCGCATTGCCGCGTTTCATGCGTGACGGTGTCGCCGATGTTCACGTCGTGAATGGTCTTGATTCCCGCAACCAGGAATCCCACGTCGCCGGCGGCTAGTTCATTCCGCGAGGTGATCTTCGGCGCAAATACACCGACGTCGGTCGCCTGATAGGTCCGGCCGATGGCCATCAGCAGGACCTTGTCGCCCCGCTTGATCACGCCGTCCCACACGCGCAGGTGACAGATGACGCCGCGGTGCTCGTCCACCTTGGCGTCGTAGATCATCGCTTTCAGCGGCTTGTCTTTATCTCCGACAGGCGCCGGCACGCGCTCCACGATCGCTGCGAGAATCTCGTCCACGTTTTGCCCGGTCTTGGCGGAGACAAAGATCGCCCCGTCCGCCGGAAATCCGAGCACCTGCTCCAGCTCCAGCGCGATGTCTTCGGGCCGGGCCGACGGCAGATCGATCTTGTTGATGACCGGAATGATGGTCAGCCCCGCCTCGGTCGCCTTGTATGCGTTCGCGAGGGTCTGGGCTTCAATGCCCTGCGACGCATCGACCAGCAGCAGCGCGCCTTCGCAGGCAGCGAGCGCCCGGCTCACCTCGTAGTGAAAATCGACGTGGCCCGGTGTGTCGATCAGGTTGATCGTGTATCCGCCAGTGGGCGGGGCCTCGCGGTTTTGACCCTTAAGCCAGGCCTTGCCCCAAGCCGACGGTCCCTTGTATTCGTAATTCAGACAGGCGCGATTGGCCTTGATGGTGATGCCCATCTCCCGCTCGAGGTCCATGTCATCCAGAAACTGGGCGCGAAACTCACGATTGGTGATGGCGCCGGTCTGAAGGAGCAGCGCGTCGGCAAGGGTGCTCTTGCCGTGATCAATGTGGGCGATGATGCAGAAGTTGCGTATCCGAGCGATGTCCATCGGGGGATTGTAATGGGTGCGGGCAAAATCATCAGAGGCAACGATTCGGGAGGGGGCACGTTCCGAACCGCGCCTAATGCGCATCAGATTCGGGAATCTGCCCGAGTCGCTCTCTCAAATCCGGTGGGAGCGAGTCGATCACCTCAGCTGTAATCAATCCCACTGATCTTAGATCAATGATGTGCAATTGATCATTCAGGCGAAACGACTGCAACTTCATTGCCACGAGTGCCGGAAGGTTAATGACCGAGTATCCGGATTTGGCCCGCACAGCTTCCCCGACGTCAGGAGCCGGATACCGATAATGCGGGCGTATCTTCTCATTCGCAACAATTACGTGGACGCCTGATTTGGGGTTTGGATTCTCTCGGTCGACGAACATCGTAACGCCCAAGACATCGACCCTGTCAAATCCGATCGAACCTAACGCATTCCCCATGTCGTGCAGTTGATCTCGCGAGATCAGTATGTCGACATCTTTCGTTGTACGAACTGCTTGAGGGTCGATCGAAGAGACCCAGGCTGCAACGGCATTTCCACCGACCACGGCATAGGGCACCTTGGCTCCATCGAGCGCAAGGGCGACACGTTTCAGCAATTGCTCGACGCGATCAATTGCCATGAACGCTTCCTCGAAATCGGGGACAAGAACGGAGGCCATAATTCCTATTGTATTGCATACACGGGCTTGAGCCCAAGTGTCCGAATCGCATGGGTCCGAATCCAATTGTGGGTGGAGATCACGCGTCCAAACCGATCGATGTCAAATTGCCGGTCCGGGGTGAAGGGCATCGACCCAACTGCATCAGGGCCAGGTGGTACGGGTATATGATGTAGCTGGGGGCAATGGGTCAACGCTCCCAATTGCGACGTCAGCAACGGAGGCACGTCCAATGGTCGCACTGCTGATTCTTGCAATTACCGTGTTCGTCAGTCCCGCCAACGGTCCGACGCCGACTTCGCAACCTGACGATGAACTCGCAGAGGAGATTCCCAATCTATGGGGCCGGGTTCCGGACCCCGACGAGGACCGCCTGGTTCGTGCGATGCAGCGCGAAGCCGAGGCGTTACAAATCTCCGATGTTGTATCGGCAGAACCCTATGCCGTCGGCGGGGGGCTCATTGAATGGAATGTCTATTTTGACCAGAAGGCGCTCGCCAAAGTGCTTGCCGACAGAGCTCCGAAGGGAGCCACAGTTGGCGAGGCGCAAATCGTCGAATGGCAGGATGCTACTAATGCGAAACTGGTTGCCGCAACCATCGCCGCTTACAAGAAGTGTGGCGAGGCAGACCTTAATCCCGAGACGGACATTTCATCCGATTTCGCGCAAGGCGTCCTTAAGAACCGCTCGTTCTGCGGCACACGATCTTATCGCGGATCAAGATTCGTTGATGGCAGTGCCGATTCGCGCAAAGCGCCCAGTACAAGACCGGCGACCGAGGACAGCAAACCAGTGGCCCGACTCGATGTTGAGGTTGTTCTCGCGAAAGCAAGAGTGCGGCCGCGCGAAGCCGTCACCGGAACGCTGAAGATCACCAATTCCGGTACGCGACGAATCAGCATACGACCGAGTGAATTCCCCGACGTGTTTGTGACGGGCGTCGCCGACGCTAAGGCCACGCGTTTTCGGCCTACCATATTCATCTGCGGCACGCCTCTCGCAAACACGCCACCGATGGAATTCAAACCGGGCGTTACGATTGATCATCGGTTCGAAATCGAGACTGACCCGCTTGGCGTCACGGGCGGCGGTCTAACGATGTGACGTCTCGCGGTACGGCGACGCCCGGCGTGAGCGGGGTC
>CAYXEY010000068.1:0-14313 GCA_964464105.1 uncultured Planctomycetaceae bacterium | reverse complement strand
CCAGCAGATTCCATTCACGTTGTTCTGGCCTGCGCCGACGACGACGTCCTCGGCCAGCGCAAAAACGCCGGCGGTGCCATTGAGCGCATCCGTGTTGTTACGATCGTGGCAATTCGCGCCGGAAAACGTACACGTCGCCGGGCATGCAGGACCGCCGGGCGGACACTGCGTGTCGGTGCCGCGGAAGACGCCACCGGAGGCCTCGCAGGTCGATGCACTGCTGATTGAACAGCCGCCCACCGTGCAGCACGAACCGTTACAGGTGGCTGCGTCGCAGGTGGTTCCGGTTCCGCGGAAGATTCCATTCTGTGCGGCGCAATTCGCCGAGGACTCAATCGAGCAGACACCCGAAGGCAGACAGCACGCCCCCTGCACGCTGCAGCTGATCTGGGCACACGTCTGATTGGGGAAAAAGACCTGCGTCGCGCCGCCGCATGCCGCATGCAGCACATTCGCCGTGCAGCCCGAGACGAGATCGCAGCATGCGCCCGTCGTCGTGGTCGGGGTCAGCGCGATCTGATCGAAGTCAGCGGTCTCACCGACGTTCTGAAAATTGTCGTGCAGAAATACGAGCTGTTCGACGCGCGTGCCGAGCGGGGCCGCGCCGTTGGTGTCGCTGTAGATCAAGGCGCCGTTGTAGAAATAGTTGCTCGTACCGGTTGGATTGAACTCCACGCGGAGCGTCGCATAGGCGCCCTCGAGCCACGCGGTGTTGGTGTTTTGAAACGCCGCTACGGCCGGCCCGGCGCCATCCAGGTCATCCAGCACGAAGATCGTGCCTGGGGGCGTCGCAGCGCCCGATGTCGCACTGTTGTTGAAGCGGAACTTCACCCGCCACGAAAGGTTCGCCAGTCCAACTGCCTGTCCGACCAGGTCGTAATCCGCGCCGAGGTCATTGGAGATCTTGATTCGCGCGGAGAAGACGCTTGAACCGTTTGGTTGCGTCGGCAGCGCCGGACTGAATACCAGATGATTCACGCCACCGCCCTGCCCCGGATTGGCAATCAAGCGGAGATGCTGCGTGCCCGCAACCGGGCTGACTGTCGAAATGGATGCGAAGGGGAGACTTCCGCCCGAGGCAAGCCATCCCTGCTGTCCTCCGATCGGCCCTACAACGAACGGCGTCTCGAACCCGGTGATGATCGTACCGGGGCCGTGCGGTGACGGCGTATCGTCCACGAAATTCGAGCCTGCCAGATCTAACAGCGCGCCTGACGCCGCCTGACCCGCGGGCAACGGCTTGCCCGTCAACGCCGCCCCGCCGACGTCCTTGATGGAACGCGGCGCAAGCGATGCTCCTGCCTTGCTTGTCGCGCCACCCGCGGCCGATGACGACCGAAAGTCCTCTGCGCGCGAATACGTCGTTACCGCGACGAGCGCCGCCGCCACGCCGGTACACACAATTCCATACCTTCCACGATTCATGTAAAGCTCCTCACGACAGACCCTTCCCCTTCTCCCCGGGGGAATCCTGGGACACATTGCACGAGCGCGGAGAGGGCGCTGCGTGTGGCTCATTTGTCTAAATGTTTTCGGAATTCAGCCGCAACTGATCGCGCGTGATGGCGACCGTGGAGCAGGCAGGACGAGCGAACAGGCAGGCGGCGCAAAGAGATTGCACCAACTGCTCGTGGTCGGGCGCGGCTGCCAGTGATTGGCGCCCCTGGGCATACGCCCGTCCAGTTTTATCCGCCGAAGGAAAACGGAGACAAAGCCCCCGCAGCCCTCCAGACTCCCTGCTCCTGCCCAAATCGTAGAGGGTCTACTCGCGCGGAGTCAAGGTTGCCGGGCATGCAATCACCTGAGCAAGGCAAATCCCCAGCGCGATCGGCTCGAACAAACTCTCATGGAATGAGACTCCTTCGTCGATTGAACGGCTCCATCGCCAATCCACCGCGCAGCCGCTAGCATGAATGCATGTCCGAATTGCCTCAGATTCAAGCGGTTCAACCGCGGGCGCGCGATGAACTGACAGGCGCCGCGCACGCGGTGCAGGCCAATGTCGCCGCGCTGGCCACTGCCGCAGGGCGGCGCACCATCGCCGGCGCGTCCGCAACCAACATTCAAACCCCACCGCCCGGTCCGGTGAGGCGCTTTCGTGAGATGCTCATCGATTGGCGCGTGATTCGCGATTACACCGATGTAGAATTGTCGCTGCGACTTCGCCAGGTCTGGGGTGAATTCACCGCCCTCTGCTGGCTCTTTTACCATGCCGACCCGCATCGCCCGCCCCCGTTCGAGACCCTGGCGCTGGACGCGCCCTTGCGCTGCACCGGCCATGTGCACGACAAGCTCACTGAAGTGCAGCGTGGCCTCTGGCGGCTGACCCACGAACGACGGATTCGAAACGACCCCGACTATCGTGCAGATCCCGACTTCAAACGCGAACACGACATCGCACTCTCGATTCCACTCAAAGTCGGTGGTAGACCGGTCGCGTCGGCCGACGAGCAGGCGGTGTTTGTCCTCGCCTGCGAATACGCGGGCATGCTGGCGGCACTCCGCTGGTCGCTTGACCGGCGATGGACCTGGGAAGGCGCGGGCATCATGGAAGTCGGCGCGATCGAACAAGTCGAAACCGGCGGGCCTTCCTGCGCCACGGGAATGACAGACCAATCATGACGAAAATCTACACAAGAACGGGCGATGACGGAGACACCGGTCTATTCGACGGATCGAGGGTTCGCAAGAACGACCTGCGCGTCGAGGCCTATGGCACCGTTGATGAGTTAAACGCCCAACTGGGCGTCGTGATCGCCGCCATTCGTGGCTGCCTGGGGAATGCAGCTGGATCTGAAATTGCAACGGACCCGCGCCGCCGCCTGATGGAGAGGTTGACCCGCATTCAACATCAGCTCTTCACCCTCGGCGCAGAGCTGGCCACGCCGGGCGAAAAAAACCGCGAACGGATGCCCCGCACGACCGCCGCCGATTGCACAATCCTAGAGGGCTGGATCGACGAGGCCACGGCCGCGGTCAAACCGCTGCGTGCATTCGTGCTGCCCGGCGGCGATGCGCTGGCCGCACAGCTTCATGTCTGTCGGACAGTCTGCCGCCGCGCCGAGCGGGCCATCATCGCGGCGGACGCAGTTCAACCCGTCGCGCGCGCAATAGTCATATATGTAAATAGATTGAGTGACCTGTTCTTCACTTGGGCGCGGCTTGCGAACGAAATCGCCGGCGTGGCCGACGTCGAATGGCAGAAGCCCGACGCTTCATCCCGTGAATAATCGAATGACCCGCCGTCGTTTCAGTCGTATCACTGCGTCGCGGGATTGAGTTGGAAGAACCACTTCCAGTAGGGTTCGCGAAGCGGGTCGGCGCTTGAAAGGACGTGGCCGCCGATGAAGCCCACGTTCAGCCTTCCGCGATGACGCATGGAGGGGAACCAGTAGTCGCCGGCGTCATACATGTCGTGGCCGTCCTTGGGAGCCATCGCCGGAGCCGCATAGTACGGCTTGATGTTGCGCTCTGACGCCGTTCGACCGTCTGCATCCATGAGCAGCGGCACTTCCGGGTAAAGCAGAATGGCCGAGCTGAGATAGGCCGGTCTGGGCCCCATGGTGCCGTCGCTGAGAATTCGCGTTTCGCGATGAAGCCGCGAATTAAAGGCAGTGGAAATGTTGACCGCCGGTCCGACGGCCCCGGCGCTGCAGGGGATGCTGGCACGCCGCTCGAGGAATTGAGGGCCCGCCGAACACATCAGCGGTTGATCGACGACACTGAGCTGGCCGCGATCGCCGTCGAGATTCCAGAATTCGGCGATGCCGTACACGCTCTCCTGGAAATCCTCAAGCATGAAGCGCGTGCCCAGGGTGTCGCTATTGCCGCGCCGCCCGGCTCCGCTTTCATCCGCGAAATTGGTGAACTGCATCAAGACAGAACGATAATTTGATCGGCACTTGAGGTCGTTGGCCGTCTCACGGGAGGCATTGAGCGCCGGCAGGAGGATGGCAATGAGCACGCCGAGGATTGCGATGACCACCAGGAGCTCGATCAGCGTGAGCGCGAGTCTTCGCTGGCCCGGTGCAGTCACACGGAACCGTGAGCAGACACGCAATGTGCGGTCTCGGGAGAGCACTCTCGCGGATTGTAACCCTGCGGCGGCCATGGTTCAACCCGGCGGGACATATTCCCGGTCCTGGCGCACACCAGGACCGTTTGTTGCCCCATCAATCCGGTTCGGCCCGGAGTGCCTACGGCTGACTGGTCAATAAATGTACAAAAAGCTGAATGTCCCGGCCATCAAGCGCCAGATTTCCATCCAGATCCCCGTGCTTGACTGCCTGTTTGCCTGGATAGTTCTGCTCATAGGCAGCCGGATTCAACAGGCCCAAGGCAAAGTCGTCGATGTCGTCGAAACTCACATTGCCGTTCCAATCCATGTCGCCCAGGCGGATCATGTCGGAGGCGTTGACGTAGCCGTCGTAGTTGGTGTCGAAAAGACAGAAATTCCGCGAGAAGTGGCACAATTCGATCGACTGATTGGAATCGCACTCATCGTCGTCGTATTCTTCTTCGCCATCATGCGCGCTCAGAAACGCCTGAAACGTCTGCATGTCGGCAACCGTCACGAGTCCGTCGCCGGTGAAATCGCCGTTAACGACATTTGGATACATGTCGGTCCATACAAACAGGGCGCCCCCAGGCTGTTCCTCGGAATAGGCCGATCCAACACAGGCATTAATGCGCCATTGATTGGGATTCAACATGTCTTCAGGCATCTGCATGGCCCATTCCACCATCAACTGAAACGCCAGCTCCATTGACTGAATCGGTTCGACGTTGAGCGCGCTGAATCGCAGATCAACCAGGGCCTCTTCGACTGAATACTGGTCGCCAGGACAGCCGTTGTTGGGCTGCGTCGCTTGAGCAGGCAGGTGCATTTGGGCGCAATTCTCGTTGCGCAGCGGAAACACCAGCGACACCGTCGTGCGATTTGAAAATGTGCTGTGCCGGAATTGAAGCGTCGAAAGCGGCATGTAGCGCCCTTCGGCCGTGAAACACTGAATCGAATACGGCTCAAAGCTGTGGGCCCGGTGCAGCCAATGTCCGGTCAGGTGCCAGATTTCGCCCGCCTCGAAAACGCCCGGATTGCCGCAGTCGTCCTCCTCAATAACGGTGACGGAGTCTATCTCCTCGCCGACGAGTGAAATGTGGAATTCCTCTCCGCTGCGCTTGACGAGAGGACACTCGTTCACTTCGTATTCAAAGTCTTCCTGAGTGACGGCGACCCGGTTTAGATAGTGTGCCTCACTCGGCATTCCACCCAGGCGCGAAACGTTGCCGAGGTATCGCAGCTCCGGAAAATCAATCTCGCCGCCGGTATTTTCATTGGCATCCACGTCCAACTCGATGAATCCAAACACCGGGTTGGGGCCAAACTTATAGGCGTCAAAAACTCCCCCCTCGGACATGCCAACCAGTCCCGGAGGGTTGATCACGCCCCTGAATACGATGTCGATCCGCACGAATCCACCACTTACCGTCCAGCTACCGATAAATAGGTTGCCTGCCGGGTCCGTGGGTTGATAAGTTCCGACACGTGTCTCCAGGATGTTGGGAAGCCAATGGGCCTCGGGATCGAACGGCATGCCGTTGGTCTCATCCGTTCTCAGGAGGCGAACGTCGCACTCCGGGTCAACACGGACGACAGGCGTCTTTGCTGTCAGAGTTGAATTAACCAAAGACAGGAGCGCGATAATCAGCGTGCCCGTGACAGGAGCAGAGCGGTGGGAAAGCAGAACCTTGTTGCAGAGGTGCGCCATGGCTGAGAATTTCCGTTTCAGATGATACCCCGAACCGTACGTCGAATCGTCCGAATTCTGGAATTCAGGGTTTCTGACTCGGATGTGGGTATTTGTTCAGCCGGTAGCGCAGAGCCTCACGCGTGATTCCCAGTGAACGAGCGGCCCGGCTCAGGTTCCTCCCGAAATATTCGAACGACGTCGACAATATGGTGTGCTCCACTTCATCCAAAGTGGGTGTTCCACTATTGAAATCCATGGCAATGTACCGCCCGCCGGGCAAATCGACTCGAATTGACTGGCCTGCGGTATCATCATGACCCAATCGGAGGTCCCGTTCGGTGACCTCAGAGCCATCCACTTGCAGCACCGCGCTTTCCAGGATGTGTGACAGCTCACGGACGTTACCCAGCCAGTTGTAGCGGGTCAGCGTATCGACGGCATCGTCGGCGAGCCGCTTGGGTGAGAGGCCGAATCGACGGCAATGTGCGGCCAGGAAATAGGCTGCCAACAGAGGAATATCCTCCCGGCGCGACCGAAGCGGCGGCACGACAATCTCGATGACCCGGAGTCGATGGTACAGATCTCGGCGGAACTCATTCGCGTTGACGGCCGCGGATAGATCGCGGTTGGTTGCGGCGATGATGTGCACGTTGATCGGGCGGCTTTCAACGCCCCCAACCGGACGAACCTGGCGATGCTCGATCGCCAGCAGGAGCTTGGCCTGCGAATCGGCATCGAGATGACCAATCTCATCGAGGAAGATCGTGCCGCCGTTGGCCACCTCAAAGAGCCCGCGCTTGGCCTTGACTGCGTTGGTGAAGGCACCGGGAACATGACCGAACAATTCCGACTCGAAGAGAGAGGCCGGCAGCGCGGTGCAATTCACGTGAATGAAGGGCTTGGCTCGCCGGGGACCTTCATAGTGAATCGCACGCGCCACCAGATCCTTGCCGCTGCCGGTCTCGCCCATGATCAGCACGGTGGGCGGATCGGCCAGTCCGATCACTTCAGTTCGTGTTAATCGACGAATAGTCTCCTTCATGCTTCGCACGGAGTTGGATTCGCCGATGATCCGGTCCAACCCGCTGCGTTGCTCTTCGCGGTTGCGCAGGAAGGACAGGTTGTCAGATAGTTGCTGATGCTCCAGTGCGCGATTAACCACGATGAGCAGCTCTTCGAGATCGACCGGCTTGGTGAGATACTCAAACGCCCCGGCACGCATGGCGTCGACGGCGATACGCTCGTTGCCATGTGCCGTCATGACGATCACGCTGGTCGCCGGCGACTCTGCCTTGAGTTTGGGCAAAAGGCTGAGGCCGTCGATGCCCGGAAGGCGCACGTCGAGAAGAACCAGGTCAGGCAAAGACGCGTTGAAGACCTTGAGGGCCTCCTCGCCCGAGCCGGCAATCGTGGCATCCAGCCCGTGAGCGACCAGCTTGGCCCGTACGTTCTTGGCGATCACCGGTTCGTCTTCGACAATCAATACACGTGGCATAAAACACTCCAATCTCAGTCGCGGCGACCCGCCGCCGACTCAACGACTTGCAATGTTCTGTTCCCCCGTGGGCACGACGGAACTCTTTCCCACTTGCGGAAGCGTGACTACAAATCGCGCACCCTTGCCGCCGGGTACATCTTTCAAAACAACGTCGCCACCGTGAATGCGGGCGATCCTCCGCACGGTGGCCAGTCCGATTCCGGTTCCCGTCGGCTTGGTGGTGAAAAACAAATCGAAGATGCGGGAACGCACCAGCTTGGGCACGCCGGGGCCGCTGTCATCCACGGTGATTCGGGCCATTCCATCGCCATTGGCCTCGGCACAGGCCACGCGAATGACATCGCCCGGACTTGACTGTTCCATCGCGTTGGAAAGCAGCTCGATCATGACCTGCTGAATCTGATGGCAGTCGATGTTGACCGGCAACGGCTCTTCGGGCATGTCGCGCTGCACCTGGATTTGGCGCCGCGTCATTTCGGTTGCCACTTCGTCAATGGAGTCATTCACCACACGGCGCAAGTCATGCTGCTCAAAGGACTCGAGCTTAGCACGGGCGTAATTCAACAACCGCGTGACCCGATCGCCGAGACGGCGACCCTCGTTGACGATGTCGGTGACGCGTTCGCGCGTTTCGCTGTCGATGTTGCCAAGCTCAAGGGTGAGCTCGGCGGAACTCTTCATAGCCGCAAGCGGATTGCGAATGCCGTGCGCCACGCTGGAGCACAGCTCACCGATCTGGGCGAGTCGCTCACGGCGCTCGTCGGCGAGGCGCTGGCGTTCGTATTCGATGGTGCGATCGGCCGCCTGAAGCCGCCGGCCGAAGTAGATCATGCCGCAGAGGATCACAATGACTGCGGCGATGAAATACCGCTCATAAATAAGTCGTGTGTCTAAATCTTGTTCCTGGATCTGGTGCAGTTCAATGCGCTTTGCGGCATTGTCCTGCACCAGGCGGGCGATCACAGAAAGCGCATTTTGAGTTTCGTCGTCCATGCGGGCCATGGACTGACCCGCGTCGCCCATGTGTCGCCGTCGATCTGCTTCAGCTTCACCTGCGGCGTCGATCTGCCTGAACGATTCAAAGATCGCCCGGGCCGCATCGCGCATGGCTTCGATTCGCGGGATGATCTCGCCAACCGGGATCTTGCGCCGAGCCGCTTCATCCAGCGCCACCGTGAGTTTCGTATTGGCGGTCTGAAATCTGCGTACTTCCTTGTCTGTATCGAGACTATGAAACAAGTCGTTCCCTGGCTTGTTGAGCTGCAGAATGGCTTCTTGAAGCCTCTGCAAATCGCGCGCACTGTCTTCGAGCTGGGTCGCCGCCATGACCATGGTCCGGCGATTCTCGAGGCTTCGTTGATGCAGCGCGAGGATCGATAAGATCACGATGACCTCAAAGAGGGCCAGACCGAAGTAAAAGTGATACCATTTCAGCCAGGCCTTCATGGCGCGTCCCCGATCTCCCTCATACCGATCGAGATTTGTGCAATAGTACACATTTTTTGTGTGTTATTACACAATTTGCGATCGCCGTGCCCCGCACAATGCAGCATGGGAAATGTCACAACCGTCGGGAATATCTGAGTTTACGCGCAACACTGGCCCTAGCGTGTCACAATACACGCAGCACTCCCCGTGCCAATGGCAGGCCAGGGGCTGATTGTTGCCGAAAAGTCTCAGTCGATGAGGTATTTATTTGCGGCGCTTGGATGTCTTGGCTGGCTTTACCTGCTTGGAGTTGGCGGTTGAATCCGCGCTCGACGATTTGCTCGTAGCAGGCGCGGCCGCAGACGAGTCCTTTGCGTCTCCGGCCTTTGTCGCGTCGACCTTTTTTGCATCAGAGCCCGCGGCAGAATCACCCGGCGCGTCCGCCTTTGCGGCGTTCTTGTATCCTTCGCTGCGATAGTCCGTTTGATAGAAGCCCGAACCTTTGAAGATCAGTCCCCCACCTGTGCCGATCAACCGGCGAACCGCGCGCTCGGTCTTGCACGTGTCGCACATGGCTTTGCGCAACGGATCCGCACTGATAGACTGAAAGATGTCCATCACCTTGCCACAGGTCTTGCATTCGTATTCGTATGTCGGCATTTGTCGTATTTACCGGATGACTTCAGACTCGCTTACTCGCTGACCGGCTCGGCGGATTCCTCGCGACTGGCCGCCACAATCACCTTGGCCGGACGCAGCACACGATCGTGAATCATGTAGCCGCGCTCAAGTTCCCGCGTCACCGTGCCCGGCGCAACGCGTGCCTCAAAGTCCTGCATGAGCGCCTGGTGCTTTTCGGGGTCGAACGGCATGCCGGATGATTCCATGGCGGCGATGCCGTGCTGGCTGAGGGTCTTGTTCAACTGGTCCGCGATGAGACGCACGCCCTGGGCGATCGGATCGTCGGTCGATGCCTCGCCGAGGCTCGACAGAGTTCGGTCGAAATTGTCGAGCACCGGAAGCAGATCGCGTGCAAAGCTCATCGACACGATGCGCTTCTCCTCGGCAAACTGCTGATTCAATCGCCGGGCCACGTTGGCGCATTCGGCCTGCGAGCGCAGGTACTTGTCCTTGAACTCATCTCGCTCGCGTCGAAGCGTCTCCAGCTCGTCGCCAATAGGCTCGGCTGTCATGTGCGGATCGCTGTTGGTCGCCATCTTATTTCCGTCCACTTTCTCCCGCACCATCCTTGATATTAGACATAAACTCCTTCAACTTCTCGAAGAACCCCCTGCTTTCCGGCAGGACAATCTTATCTTCGGTCTTGGCGAATTCACGCAGCAACTGCTCCTGCTTTTCGGTGAGCCGCCGCGGGATTTCGATGAGCACGCGCACCACCAGATCGCCCACGCGTCCGGTGCGCATGTCCGGCAGTCCTAATTTTGCCAATCGTATCAATTCTCCGCTTTGCACCCCGGCGGGAATCGACACCTCCACTTTGCCGGTCAGCGTCGGCACTTCGACCTTCGCGCCGAGCGCCGCCTGCGTGAACGCGATGGGAATCTGGCAGAGCAGATCACTGTCATGACGCTGCAAAAACGGATGTGGTTTGATGCGCACATAGCAGTGCAGATCGCCCCGATTCCGTCCGTCATCACCGGGCTCGCCTTCTCCGCGCAGTCGCACGCCCTGTCCGTCGTGCACGCCGGCTGGGATCTTCACCGTCACCACGCGCCGCTTGGGCGCGCGACCGGCGCCGCGGCACTGCTTGCACGGCTTGCTGAACTTGGTGCCCACGCCGCGACAATCGGGACAATCCGTCACGATGCGCGTCGAGAAGAAACTCATGCCGCTGGTGCGCTCAACCTGCCCGTAGCCGCCACAGGTGACGCATGAGGTTGCCTTCGTGCCCGGCTCGCCGCCCTTGCCGGCGCAACGATCGCAATAATCGTTGCGCGTGAAGTCGATCGAATGTTCCGTATCCTTCGCGACATCGGCGAGGTTCAGCACGACCTCTGTCTGCAAGTCAACACCGCGACCCGATCGATGGCCGCCAAACGCTCCGAACAGGTCGCCGAAGATGCTGAAGATGTCATCCGGGCGCATCCGCGAGAAGTCGTGTCCCGCGACGCCGGACAGACCGGCATGACCGAAGCGGTCGTAGCGCCCGCGCTTCTCGGGGTCGGAGAGAACTTCGTAAGCCTCCGCGGCCTCCTTGAATTTCTCGTCGGCATCGGGAATGTCGCCGGCGCGATCGGGGTGATACTTCATCGCGGCCTGGCGATAGGCGCGCTTGATCTCGTCGGGGGCCGATTCCCGCGCGACCCCAAGAACTTCGTAATAGTCTCTTTTCTGTGCCACACTCATGGCCGATCGTCGTACATCGCCGCGGGGAACATATCTCGATTCGTCAAAAAAAATTGGGCGAGACGGAGCGCAAACACTCCGCCCCGCCCGAACCAGCCTGCAACGTTATTTCTTTATCGGATCGAGTGCGGGATTTCCTTATCCTCGTCCTTGTCCTTCAGTTCGGTGATCATGACATTGGTGGTGAGCAGCAGGCCGGCCACGCTGGCCGCGTTCTGCAGGGCCGTTCGCACGACCTTGGCCGGATCGATGATGCCGGCCTTGACCAGGTCGGTGAACTCGTCGGCCCGGGCGTCATAGCCCCAGTTGCCGCCCTTTTCGAGGATCTCAGACACGACGACCGCGCCGTCCTTGCCGCTGTTGTCGGCGATCTGGCGGGTCGGCCACTGCAGCGACTTGGCCAGGATGCGCATGCCGGTCTGCTCGTCGCCCTCGGCCTTGGCTGCGGCCTTCTCAATCGGCTCGATGCAGCGGAGCAACGCGACGCCGCCGCCCGGGACAACGCCCTCTTCGACGGCCGCGCGGGTCGCGTGGAATGCATCGTCCACCAGATCCTTGCGCTCCTTGACTTCGATCTCGGTCGAGCCGCCCACGCGAATCACGGCGACGCCGCCGGTCAGCTTGGCCAGGCGCTCCTGGAGCTTTTCGCGATCGTAGTCGCTCGTGGTCTTTTCGATCTGGGCGCGAATCTGCTCGGCCCGGGCGTTGATCTCATTCTTCTTGCCGGCGCCCTCGATAACCGTGGTGCGCTCCTTGGCAACGACGATCTTCTTGGCGCGGCCAAGCTGGTTCAACTCGATGTTCTCGAGCTTGAGGCCGCGATCTTCGCTGATGAACTCGCCGCCGGTGACCGTGGCAAGATCGCCCATCATGGCCTTGCGGCGATCGCCAAAGCCCGGAGCCTTGACGGCGCAACACTTGAAGACACCGCGCAGTCGATTGACCACCAATGCGGCCAGGGCCTCGCCCTCGATGTCTTCGGCGATGATGAGGAACGGCTTGCCGACGTTGACGATCTTCTCCAGCAGCGGAACGAACTCGCGCACCGAGCTGATCTTCTTCTCGTGAATCAGGATGTAGCAATCTTCGAGGACGCACTCCATCTCGGCTACGTCAGTGATGAAGTATGGCGAGATGTAGCCCTTGTCGAACTGCATGCCCTCGACAACTTCCTTCTCGGTCTCGCGGCCCTTGCCCTCTTCGACCGTGACTACGCCTTCCTTGCCGACCTGCTCGATGGCCTCGGCGAGGAGCTTGCCGATCTCGGCATCGCCGTTGGCGCTGACCGTGCCGACCTTGGCGACATCGGCGCTGTTCTTGATCGGTACCGAGAGCTTATTGATGGTCTCGACGGCGATCTCGACGGCCTTCTCGATGCCGCGCTTCAAACCCATCGGGTTCGCGCCGGCCGTCACATTCTTGACGCCTTCCTTGTAAATGGCCTCGGCGAGAACGACCGCAGTGGTCGTGCCGTCGCCGGCCACGTCGCCGGTCTTGCTGGCGACTTCGTTGACCATCTTCGCGCCCATGTTCTCGAAGGGTTGCGGAAGCTCGATCTCCTTGGAGACCGAGACGCCGTCCTTCGTCACCCGGGGCGCGCCCCACGACTTCTGCAGGAGCACGTTGCGGCCGGTGGGGCCGAGGGTGACCTTCACCGCGGCGGCGAGCTTGGACAGACCCGCCAGGGTGCCCTCCCGCGCGTGCTCCATGAACAACATCTGCTTGGCAGCCATAATTGAATCCTTCTATTTGATGTCGCCGTGACCGCAGTCATGCCGGCGCGTTTTGCCAGTCACCAGTCACAAATGATTACTTCTCTATCACCGCCAGCACGTCGTTCTCCTTGAGAACGGTGAACTTGGTTCCGCTGACTTCCACTTCCGTGCCGCTGTACTTGGCGAAGAACACCTCGTCGCCGACGCGAACCGACATCTTGCCGCGATTGCCGCTGTCCAGCATCTTGCCGGGGCCGGCCGCCACGACCGTGCCGCGCTGCGGCTTTTCCTTCGCGTTCTCGGGCAGGAAGATGCCGCCGGCGGTCTTCTCCTCGGCGGTGTGCTGCTCGATCACGATGCGGTCATCCAGTGGTTTGATGTTGATCTTGGCCATCTTGCTTCGTCTCCTGTCAAGTCTAAGTTTGTATTTGTATCAATTCGGCGATCGGACAAGTTGCCGATCGCTTGATTACATCATGCCGCCCATGCCGCCCATTCCGCCCATGCCTCCCATCCCACCCATGCCGCCGCCCATTCCGCCCATTTCGTCGTCATGGTCGTGACCGGCATGACCGCCGGCCTTCTTGTCTTCGGGCTTGTTGACGATGCAGCAGTCGGTGGAGAGCAGGATGCGGGCGACGCTGCCGGCGTTTTGCAAGGCCGTGCGCACCACCTTGGTCGGGTCAATCACGCCGTCCTTGACCAGGTCGGTGTATTCGCCGGTCGCGGCGTTGTAGCCGAACGAGCCGCTCTTGGACTCAACCTTGGCGAGCACCACGCCCGGCTCAGCGCCGGCGTTCTGGGCAATCATGCGGATCGGCGCGGCCATGGCCTCACGGACAATCTCGACACCTGTCGCCTCGTCATCGCCCACGGTCTTGACCTTGTCCAGCACGGCGCGAGCACGAATCAGGGCCACGCCGCCGCCGGGAACGATGCCTGCTTCAATGGCCGCACGGGTCGCGTGAAGCGCGTCCTCGTATCGGGCCTTCTTCTCTTTCATTTCGGATTCAACCGCGGCCCCGACATGGATCTGAGCCACGCCGCCGGCCAGCTTAGCCAGCCGCTCCTGGAGCTTCTCGCGGTCGTAGTCGCTGGTGGTCGCATCAATTTCGCGGCGGATCATCTCGATTCGACCCTGAATCGACTTGGACGCACCGGCGCCTTCGATGATCGTGGTGTTGTCCGCATCGACTCGGATCTTCTTGGCTTGCCCGAGCTGCGCGACGGTGACTGCGTCCAGCTCGATGCCGAGGTCCTTGAAAATGGGCTGGCCACCGGTCAGCACGGCGATGTCTTCCATCATGGCCTTGCGGCGATCGCCGTAGCCCGGAGCCTTCACCGCGGCCACCTGCAGAATGCCGCGGAGCTTGTTGACGACCAGTGTCGCCAGGGCCTCGCCGTCGACATCCTCGGCGATGATCAGCAGCGGCCGCTTGGTCTGTGCGACCTTCTCAAGCAGCGGGACCAGCTTGGTCACGCTGGAGATCTTTTCTTCATAAACGAGAACGAACGCCTTCTCTAATTCCACTTCCATGTCATCGGCGTTGGTCAC
>CAYXEY010000067.1:10276-14327 GCA_964464105.1 uncultured Planctomycetaceae bacterium | reverse complement strand
AGGTCAGGATGCGAAGGGTGGTCGTCTTGCCGGCGCCATTGGGGCCGAGGAAGCCGACGATTTCACCTTCATTGATGTGAAACGACAGGCCAGTGATGGCCCGCCGTTCGCCATACGCCTTTGTGAGATTCTGCACCCGAATCATGGGCGATACCGTCCTCGTGAAGCGCGATTGCTGCCAATCTTGTCTGGTCGACGCGACCGCCATGGTCCGCCTGAGGCGGTCCGGCATCCATGGGCGGCGATTAAGCCCGGACGGGCCCCGACACCTCCGGGAACTCGTTGCCGGTCACCGGAGGCCGGACTATCTAGCCAGCCGTCACGGGGGTTGTCAAGCCAAGCTCATGCGCCACGGCCCCGCGGTACGACAATTTAGGGAGTCGCCACGCGGGCGGTTCATGCGAAAAACGTAAATTGCCTGTAACGCGGCTTGCGGCAATCGATGCAAAGGTCGGGATCGTGATGGAGCGGGGCAGGGCGGGCATTCCACGACGTCGCCCTTGCAAAACCAGCGCCGAGCGACAACCATCGGGGTTTGCGGTGGCGAACGGCTCCCAGAGGCGCGGAGGCCCGTTCTTGGACGACCCCGCAAGCGGCCCGGTGAGCAGCGGGTGGAAGGCGGTAGGCGTGCGACGGATCGGCGGCGCGACGTTCTGGACCGGGTTGGTGCTCGTCGCCGCCGCATGGACTGAGCTTAAGGCCCAGGAGCGCGGGGGCGTCAGCGACGCGTTTCTGAATCAGCGCCGGGAAATTCAGCTCGAAAATGATCGCCGCCGCCAGACCGATCTTCCGGTCACTCAGCAGTTCCGGATTGATTACGGCGGCTGGTTCGATTCCTACATTTTTCTCTTTGACGACGGCGTGAACAGCAGTCGAACGCTGCGGCAAAACGAAATTCGCCTTTGGACCAACTTCACCGCCGACCAGGGCATTCACGAAGGTTATCTGCGCATTCGCAGCAGTTACCTGGATTACAACTACGGCGACAGCTTCACGCGCAATGAGGACGATCTCGAAGGCCCCAACCTGGAGCGCGGCTGGTATCAACTCGATCTGGCGCGAATGATCCGCAAGTATGGCGAGTCGGATGCGCCTTTCGAATTGAAGATGAAGTTCGGTCGCGATCTGGTCCAGCCCGGCACCGGTTACGCGATCGCCCTGCCGCTTGATGCCGTGCAGGTTCAGGCTGAAGTCGCGAAGTTTGAAACGACGTTCACCGTCGGCAGGACGCCGTCCAGTATCGAGAACATCGATCGCAGCCGGCCGGTCGCCGATCACAGCGATCGCGACTTTTTCATCATTGAGAGCAAATACAAGGGCTTCGACAAGCACACGCCCTTTGTGTACTACGCCTGGCAGAACGACAACACCAGTGAAGATCCGCCGGATTTTCTGCAGGAGTATAAATACGACTCGCAGTACATCGGTTTCGGATCGGCCGGCGAGCTGGTCGAGAACCTGCGTTACAGCACCGAGTGGGTGATCGAGCGCGGCGAGAGCTACGGCGACAAGCGCTTCCTGCACTCCGACGACATCAAGGCGTGGGGTTTCGACAACCTGCTCGAGTACATGTTCAAGCACGATACCAAGCCGACCATCGCCCTTGAGTACATGTATGGCAGCGGCGATCCCGATCGTTTGGGCAGTCCGACCAATGCCGAGGGCGGCAATCGCAACGACCACGTGGACAACAGCTTCGTGGGCTTTGGGTTTAGAGACACTGGTCTATCATTGGCCCCGCGGCTTTCGAACATTCATATCTGGCGCGTTGGCGGCAGCTTCCGGCCCCTTCCGAAAATCGAGGTGGCCAAGAATGTCGAACTGGGCACGGACTGGTTCCTGTATGCCAAGGACCGCTCGGACGGCGCCATTTCGGACACACTGGCCGACCGACAATCCAGCTATGTCGGGTGGGAAATGGATTATTACGCCAATTACCGGGTAACCAGCGACTTGTCGCTGACGGTGCGATATGGGGTATTTTTCCCAGGTACCGCTTTCTCCGACCAATCCAACCGAACCTTCCTGCTGACGGGGTTGTCATGGTCCTTCTAAGGCAACTGCACCGTTTTTTGCGGTATTATGGGGCACTTCGCTTTTTTTCTGACCGCTTTTTCTTGCGGAGAATGGCTCGCCCCGTCGCGTTGGCATGTGTTTTGCCCATGGTGGGATGTCTGGGTCCGCGCAAACAGCCGCCCTCGGTGGAGCCGGCCGGGCTCTCGGATGACGCGTTTCAGGCGTATCTGGCAGAAGCCCCGTTTGTGACGGTCGAGGAGGCCTATCGGGCCATGCTCATCCTGGCCGACGGCGAGGATACGTGCAAAACGCACGAGGAACGCGTTGCCAAACTGGAGAGCCGCGGAATTGCCCGATCCGCATGGAAATTGAAACCGGAGAATGTCGTCGATGCCGGTTCCGTGTCTTACATGGTGGTGAAGATTTGCGAGATTCGTGGAGGCGTGAACTTCAACCTGTTTGCATCGTGGGGCCTGGGAGACAGACGTTACGCGATGCGAGAGCTGGTATACCGCAAGATGCTGGATGACTCCGCGGATTACCAGGCGATGAGCGGAGACCGGCTGGTGGGTCTGATGGCCCGGGCCGGCGACCTGATGGAGAAGAAGGGCTTGTATCAGTCTGCTAAGATCGATCTTAGCGATGAGTCCAACCGCGACGCGTCGGGCGACTTGATCGTGCCGCCGCCGCCGACCAGCGCCCCAGCGATAGAGTCGCCGGCCAGCGCCCCAGCATTAGAGGAGTGATCCATTTTTGCGGATTGCAGATTGGATCGTTCCGGACGAATGGCGGGTGCATATAAGTAGTAACCGGACGCCTGTTTAAGTGTCTGAATGGGGGATGGCTTCCGGGTCGTGTCGTAAGGAGCAGAGATGAAACCTTGCAAGTACATGATGGCTACAGCCTTGAGCACGCTAATCCTGATGTCAGGCTCGGCATGGGCAGCGGACCCCGCGCCCACATCGGCAGCGCCGAAGCAGGGATCGCTGCGCTACCAGGTTGTGGCGGTCGATGGAAAGGTCCGCGTCGCTGCGATCGGCGCCGATCCCAAGAGCGATGCAGGCTGGCGCGCCATCAAGCTTGGTGAGTTCCTCAGCGGTGGTCAGCAGGTTTGCACCAGCGTACGCGGCACGGTTCAACTCGTAGCCGTGCCTTCGGATCCGCCGACCGTGCTTCAGATCGAAAAGTCGTCGAACGTGCAGATTTCCGACCTTGAGTTTCGCAACGGCGATCAGGGCCGCGAGGCTTATTCGCGCATGCAGATCGGCTATGGCGCTGTCCGCGCCGGTGTGGCCGAAGGTGCGACCCGCAGCAACATGGAGATTGCATCGCCTGGCGCGACCCTGTCAAAGAAGGGCACCGACATCTTTCGTTTCTGGTATTACAACCAGAATGACTGGGGTATGTCTTTGTCCGATCGCGGACGGGGTCTGATCCAGGCGATTCAGAATCGTCAGAACATGGGCATCACCGGCGGCGGCCTGCTGAGTTCGAACTCGCGGTTCGTGCGACCGGGCCAGTCAGTCAATCAGGAGATGCTGCGCACGATCGAGACCGAGCTGTTTAACCGCTTCGTCAACGTGAACGACTTGTATGGATTGACCAACGGCGACATCAAATTAATTTCGCTGTGGGGCAACGGTCTGAACATTCGCGGGCTCAATGGCAACCTGATTGAGCTGCGCGACGTGACCGGCGCCGACGGCACCATGGACCCGGTTAATCCCATCAAGACGATCCTCGGTGGCGGCGTGAACAATGGCACCACGCTTCAATTGCAGCAGGCGATTGATCGCATCAAGATCAACCAGCGCCGCAACCCGCATGGCAACAACGCCGGCGACTTCGGCGTGGGCCAGAGCACCGTACCGGTCAACGTGTTCGGCAACGCCGCCAAGGCGATGCAGACCATGACCAAGCTCAACCACGCGGCGCAGAAGGCCTCGTGGATGAAGTCCGGTGGGGGATTGGGCCGGAAGTAGTCGCTTACGTCTTCGTTAATAAGTAAGGTCGGCGACGCGTTGCAAGACGCGTC
>CAYXEY010000067.1:7135-10266 GCA_964464105.1 uncultured Planctomycetaceae bacterium | reverse complement strand
GTATTATGTCGGGGGGGGGTTTGGGCGGTTTTTTGTCGTTTCTTTTTTTTTTAATATGTACGGTGGGCGCGGCGTTGCACGCGGCGCCGCCGACCTTCTTCATTTCTGAAAGCAAAGCCCGGGAGCGGTGACCTGCGCAGCCTGGACCATTTGTTTTTTCGATCAATTCAAGGACTTGGTTGAATCACTCGCGGGTTCCTTCTGCGCCGGACCGGACGGGCTCAACTGCTGATCGAGGAAGAGCGTGGCCGAGAGGGTGGCGATGTCGCGGTTTTCCTTCTTGGCAAAACCGTGGCCCTCGTCCTTGGCCAGCATGTACCACACTGTGCGCCCCCGGTCGCGCATGCCCTTGACGATCTGCTCGGCCTCGAAGGCCGGCACTCGCGGGTCGTTGGCCCCATGCTGCACGAACAGGGCTGACGTGATCTTGTCGGCATTGGCCAGAGGCGAGATCTTCTTCATGAACTCGAGCATCTTCGGCTCGCGCTCATCGCCATACTCCACCCGGCGCAGGTCGACGCGGTAGGGGGCTGTCTTCTCCAGGAAGGTGACGAAGTTGGCGATGCCCACGATATCGACGCCAGCCTTGATACGTTCCGGGAAGTGCGTCAGGCAGGCGAGCACCATGTACCCGCCGTACGACCCGCCATAGACCGCCACGCGACTGGCATCCAGCTCCTTCTGCTTGCCGACCCAGTCGAGCAGCGCGCCGATGTCCTTCACGCTGTCCTCGCGCTTGAAGCCGTCGTCCAGCATGTGATAGTCGCGGCCGTAGCCGGTCGAGCCACGCACGTTGGGCACCAGCACGGCGCAGTTCATCTCGCTCACCCAGTATTGATACAGGCTGGAGAACCGCGGCCGCTCCTGGCTCTCGGGGCCGCCGTGAATCGAGATGATGACCGGGAAGGGGCCGTTGCCGGCGGGGCGGTAGTAATACGCGGGGATTCGACGTTGGGCTGTTTCCGAGCTGTCCACATGGGCCATGTCGGTCTTGTCGGGCATGTCGAAGGTCGGATAGGCGATGCGCGTGGGGGTCGCGAATTTAGCAGGGTTCAGTCCGCCGATTTCGCTCTCGGTCCAGCGGGTGAGCTTTTTGTCGGCAAAGGTGTGAATGTAAACGTCTGCCGGAGCAGTCGGCGTTGTGATCGTGACGGACATCCGCTTGCCATCGTTGGAGAACGACAGGCCGCCGATCAGGCCCATGGGGATCGATGAGACCGGCTCATAGGCGCCGGCTGCCGCGTCGGGCTTGGCGAGATAGACCTTGGACATGCCGTCTTCATTGGTGACAAAGGCAATTCGATCGCCCGTAGGCGCGACGGTCACGCCATCGACATCCCAGTTCAGGCTCGGCGTCAGGTTGACATCCTTGCCCGTGGCAAGATCGCGGCGATAGAGATTCTGGAATTGTCCGGCCTTGTCGCTGGTGAAATAGAGACTCTTGCCGTCGGCGCTGAAGGCCCCGCCGCTGTAGGCGAACTTTTCCTCCCTGGGGCTGATCCGCTCGGCTTTGCCGCTGGCGACGTCGAGCATGTGCAGGTACGACTCCTTGACTGAGATCATTTCGACGACGGTCAACTTGGAGCAGTCGGCGTTGAAATCGCGGGGGTAGAAGGCGCCGCTGACCTCCATGATCAGGCGGGGCTTGAAGTCGGGCGCGGCGGCCACGTAGATGTCGCCGTCGCGCTTGTTGCGGCCGGTGCCGGTGAAGGCGATCAGCTTGCCGCTGCGGGCCACGACCAGGGCTTCGTGCCGGCTCTTGCCGTCGGTCAGCAGGGTCTCGCGGCCGTCATCGAGATTAAACAGATACAACTGGCTGTATTCATTGCCGCCAGTGTCGCGGAAGTAGAACAGCTTGCGGCCATTGGCGCCGGGCAGGAAGGCCCCGCCGCGAATGGGCTCATTGGCGAAGGTGAGCTGCTTGCGAGCGCCCATCGGACTGCTGACCAGGTGCAGCTGATCGGTGTTGCCGAAGCGCGTGCTGATGAGAATCTGCGTGCCGTCGTCGGAGAAGTCGGCGAAGCTCGCTGCACGGACGTTCAGGTACTGGTTCATCCGCTCGCGCAGGGCCGCGGGAATCTCCGGCACGCCTTCGAGCACGGTCTGGCCGATTTCCCGCCGGTTGACCGGCTCAGCCAGAATCTGCCCCCGTGACATCAGGGCGATCGCGGGAATCAAACAAAGGCCTCGCGCCATCGCGCGGAGGTGAACGGTGTTTCCAGTCATCATGCGAGTTCTCCAGGGCATTTTGATGAAATATCAAATCGGCCCGGATTCTCGCGGGGAAACTGCGATATTGCAATTCAAACGGCAGGCGATCCCGGACACAGGTCCGGGGCTCAGGCGAGTTGGCAATACTCACGCATCGTATCGAGCAGCCCACAACTTGCGTGGTGGGTTCGGTAATAGCTTCTAATCATCAGTCCAGTCGAATGAGCGGCTCGACGGGTGAACTGGCGCCGATGAAGGCGTTGAACCGGTCCACTTTGGCCTGGCGGATCAAACCGCGCACCGTGGCGACCGCGGCTTCGTCGAAGCGCAGGGCATAACCAAACGTGCCATCGGTGTACTCCGCGACGGCGACATTGATGCCCACCAGCCGACCGCGCCGATCGAGCAGAGGCCCCCCCGAGAAGCCCGGCTCGATCTGCGCGGTCGATTCAATGAGCCGGCTGTAGTCTGACAGCCCGGCCGGGTCCAGTTCGGCTTGGAGGGACGCGACGCGGCGAGTCACCACTCCTCGGCGGAGGAGCAGCTCATCCGTTCCCGGTGGGCGCCCGACGGCGAGGACGGGCTGACGGGCAACGGAGTCGAGGGCGGCGGGAACGAGCGCAGGAAGATCGATGCGATCGACCTGAATGAGCGCGAGATCATGATGCACATCGGCGGCGACGGCGCGAGCGCAGATGCGATCGCCATCGTCGAGCACAACACTGATCTCGCGCGCATTTTCAATTACGTGAGCGTTGGTGAGGATCAACCCGGACGGGTCAACGACGACTCCGGTTCCGCCGGAAAAGCCGCCTGCGGTGCGCGGCTCGCCGACCGGTTCGAAGCCGATGTCGTCCTCAACGGTTTCGAGGCCGACGATGGCGCGGCGAGGCAGATCCAGCGCGGGCTCGCGTGTGGAT
>CAYXEY010000067.1:997-7125 GCA_964464105.1 uncultured Planctomycetaceae bacterium | reverse complement strand
AACGGTGTCCGTGTTGCAAACGGATGTTTGGACATGGCGGCAGCCGGCGGCCGTCCAGATGGACAGCGCGAGCGCCCATGCAATTCGCCGTCCCACGTTTCTCCCCCCAACCTCGGCGATTCAAGGCGAAACAACTGTACGATTCGCCCGCGCGTCGAAATCGACTCGACGCCTGCCGGAAATAGAGGACGGATGCGAGGGCCCCACACATTATTGGCGCTTGATCCGGCGAATTTCCCCGGAAAGTGCGATCGGACCTTTTCATAGAGACATTTTTAGAATTATGGAGCGGCCCCGTTGGCGCGGCTGCACGTGGCCTCTACGATGGGGCGTGTGCCGCCTTTTGAACTGACGCCTAACCCTGGATCGCGACGCTCGCCGCTTTGGGCCTGCGCCCTGGTGGCCGTGGCGTCGATGGCTTTGTATCGCCCGACGCTCGATTCGGGCTTCATCGCGATCGACGACCCGCAGTATGTTTCGGACAACCCCTACATCCTGTGGCCGACGTGGGAGAAGTTCGTCGCATTCTTCACCGAATGGGAGAAGCCCGCGACCGTTGCCGGGTATTACCAGCCGCTCACGCTGACTTCGCTCATGGTGGATCGCCTGGTTGAACGCGGCCTGGCGGGATACTGGCCGATGCCTCCGCGTCCGTTCGTTTACCACCTGACCAACATCGTGATCCACGGCCTGAACAGCGGGCTGGTCTGTCTGCTGGCCTGGGGGTTGACGCGAAATCGCCTTGCCGCGGCGGTGTGCGGATTGCTGTTCGGACTGCATCCGCTCAACGTGGAGGCGGTCGCGTGGGTGAATCAGCGCAAGGCACTGCTGTCGACGTTTTTTGCGCTGTTGATGGTGTTCGCCCATGTTCGATATGCCAAGTCGCGGCAGGCGGGCTGGTTGATCGCGACGATCGTCGCATTTTTACTCAGCCTGCTGGCCAAGCCGACCGGATTGCTGCTTCCGCTCGTGCTGCTGTTGATCGATGTGTGGCCGCTGCGGCGATTCTCAATGCGAGCGGTTGTGGAGAAGCTCCCGCTGGCCGTCATCGCGGTGGTCATGGGCTACGTTGCCTACCGCTCGCAGCATCTCACCACCGGGTTGTCGCAGAATGTCGCCGCGTCGGATCCCTGGCGGGCATTCCTGCTGATGTGCCACAATCTCTCCTTTTACATCGCCAAGACCATTGTCCCCGTCCGGCTCTCGCCGTTTTACAAGCTGCCGCCCGACGCGGAGATTTCGCTCGGCAACCCATCGTTCCTGCTTGGGTTGATCGGCGCCGTGGCGATGGGCCTGCTGATGCTCTGGTCCATGCGACGCCGATGGCACAGCGTGTGGGTGTGCATTGCGGCATTTGTCTTTATGGCAGCGCCGGCCCTCGGATCGGTGCGGTTCATGGGGGCGATGGCGGCCGATCGCTTCGCCTACATGCCCATGATCGCGGGTGTCGCGCTGCTGGCGCACGGGTTGCGGCGGCGGCTGGCCTGGGATCGTGTGGAGAAGCGCACGGGCATCACGCCCGGCGTGCGGCTTATCGCGGTTCTGCTAGTTCTGTTCGTTGTTCCGTGGAGCATCTATACGCTGCGGATGCAGAAGGTGTGGAAATCGACGCGCACCTACAACGAGGCCATTCTGGCACGCGATCCGAAGGGCGCCGATGGGTTGTTCTGGATGGGCGTCTGCTGCTTTGAGGAGCACGACGGGCTCATGCAGCAGGGTGTTGATCCCGACGCGCCCGAGGCCCAGGCGCTGCTGGATGAGGCCGATCGCCATTTTCGCGCGGCCCTGGCGATCAATCCCGGCTTCAGCAAGGCGTCGAGCTATGTGGCGGAGATTCTGCTGTTGCGAAACCGGCCCGAGGAGGCCCAGCAGTTCATCGACAACGCCCTCGCTTATCACGGAAGCGACGAAGAGGCTCACTTCTTCCGCGGCATGGCCCTGGCCCGCATGGGCAACGACGAGGGCGCGGTTGAGGCCTATCGTCATTACCTGAACGTTCGCCCGGGCAGCCGCGAGACCCTTCGCAATCTCGGCAATTCCCTGATGCGGCTGGGCCGACCGCGCGAGGCGATTGAATACTACAGCCGACTATTTAAGATCGACCCCGCGGATTTTGAGGCGTTGCACAATTTTGGCCGCGCCCTGATCGAGGTGGGCAATCCGCAGGCGGCGCTGTATCCGATCCGCGAGTCCATTTCGCTGCGAAGTGACTTCGCCAGGGGTTTGAGCGAGGAGCGGGGCGTGCAGCAGGCACGGCTGGTTGCCGACAGCAATTACCTGCTGGCGTGTGCGCTGACAGTGATGGGGCGATTCGACGATGCGATTGAGCCACTGGGCTACGCGATTCAGATCAAGCCCGAGATGCTCGACGCAGCCCAGCGCAGTCCGACGCTCGCACCGCTGCGGGCCAGCCCGGCATGGGCAAAGGCGACGGCAGCAGGGATGCCGCGCGGGAATGCGGCCTCGGCGCCGGTCAATCCCTGATGCGCCGTATCACGGCTGAAGCGTGTCGCGGATGATGATCTCGGGTTGCGATTCCAGGTATTCGAGCAGTGCCTTGACGCCCTGACCGCTGCGGGCCAGGCCCGGCGGGGCGGCGTGGTCGAGCCAGCGTCCTGCGACATCCAGACAAATGGCCGGAAGCTCCACTGAGACGACGTACTTGCGATTGCCGCCGGCTCCGACGCGGGCCATGTGCAACTGGGCCTTGCATGGCGGGGGAGACGAGCGGGCGAACTCGATCAATCGCTCATAGCCGGCCCGGGCGTCCTTCACGTCGGTGGCAGTCAGCAGAAATACGCCGTTGTCGTCGAAGTCTTCATCTTCGACGCCCACCAGTTCCAGGCGGCCTTCGGCATCGACGCGGTGTATCTTGTAAATGCCGAGCGCGCCCCATTCGGGATCGTTCAAACGCTCAATAATGACATCGGCGGTCAGCCCGGTGTCGCGGCAACCGGCGTATTCGACGACGAAGCGGCCGACGAGGTTCTGGGGATCGGAAGATATGTCGGACATAAGAGTGGTCGGTTGTCAGTTATCAGTTTTCAGCCAGATGCATTCGCGACATTACGCCAACGCGGATTTTGTGATTATGTCAGCCATGCGAACATCGTAACCGGACGCGAGAGCGAACGGCGGGCAGACCTGTAAGTTTGAGCTGCTAATCGATTACTAACGACTGACAACTGGCCACTGCTTACGGCTTCCGCAGAACCATCGGGAAGGCCGTGTTGCCCTGTCTGACCCAGATGCGAACGCCCTTGGACAGCTTCGACGAATCGCTCAGTGCTTCGGTCAGTTCGGCCTTGGTGGTGATGGCCTGACCGCCGACGCGCGTGATGACGTTGCCGGTGCGCAGACCGGCGTCATAGGCCTCGCAGAGCGGATCGATCCGCGTGATCACGACGCCGTTCTGAATGGCGGCGTCGAGGCGATAGCGGGCAATGTGGTCGGGCGAAACCGTGTCGACCTCGAAGCCGAGTCCGAAGAAGCCCGAGTCGTCGTCCTTGGTGGACGGCTCATTGTTGGGCGACGAAGAGCCGGCATCCTGACCTTCCGGCGTGCGCTTGATGTCGGTGAGATCGGCGCGGGTCGAGAAGTTCTGCGGCTGGGCCTCGATCTGTACGCGGATGTCCTCGCTGGACTGGTTGCGCAGAACCTTGAGCGTGACTGTGCGGCCGGGGTCGGTCGTGGCGATGACCCGCTGCAGCTCCTCGCTGGAGCGAACCGGGCGATCATCGACCGACATGAGTATGTCATCCTGGCGCAGGCCGCCCTTGCCGGCGGGGCCGTTGCCAACCACGCCGGTCACGAGCACCGCCGGCTCGCTGAGGCCGAAGGTCTGGGCGACGTCGAGATCGATGGGACGGATGGACACGCCGAGGTAGCCGCGCACAACCGGCTTGCCGGTCTTGAGCATATTGGCGACAGCCTTGACGGTGTTCGAGGGAATGGAGAACCCCACGCCCATGTTGCCGCCGCTCTCGGTGGCGATGGCGGTGTTGATGCCGACGATTTCGCCGCGAGTATTAATGAGCGGCCCGCCGGAGTTGCCCGGGTTGATCGGGGCATCGGTCTGCAGGAAGCCGTTGTATTCAATGTCGTCAATGACATCGTGGCGATCGACAGCGCTGAGAATGCCGTGCGAAACCGTGTGGTCGAGGCGGAAGGGGCTGCCGATGGCCAGCACCAGATAGCCCACCTTCATGTTGTCTGAGTCGCCGAAGCGGGCAGGATACAACCGGTCGGCCTTGATCTGGATGACGGCGATGTCGGTCTTGGAGTCGGTGCCGACAACCTTGGCGGTGAACTTGCGTCCGTCGTGCAGCGAAACGGTGATCTTTTCGGCATCGGCGATGACGTGGTTGTTGGTCACGATGTGACCTTCGTCGTCGATGATGACGCCGCTGCCGGTGCCGCTTCGGGGGCGGGCCGGAGCGCGTTCGCCGAACATTTGGCGCATCTGTTCGTTGAGCCGCCGGTCATTCGACCTTGCGACAATGTGGACGACCGAGGGCTTGACCGCCTCGGCAATGAGGCTGAACGAATGGGAGATCTTCTCGAGGTTGGCGACGTCGCCGGGCAGAATCGTGTTCAGATGCTCGGTGTCGGCCTGCAGCTTGCCTTTCTCAAAGGCGTACGCAGCCCGCTCGATGAAATCGAGCCGGTATCCGGCGATCAGAACCGCCAGGCCTGCAATCCAGATATACAAACCGAGTTTTGCCGAACGTCGCATCGCCATCCTGATCGCTCCGAATGGGGGGATCACCGACGGTGTCACGATGCGGAACACCCCTACAGTGGGTGCATGACGTTACTGCCAGAGGGACAATGAGAACCGCACAAAAGGGGGACTTCGTGGGTGCGTTCGGCCTTCGCCGCAACTGGTCCCGGGCCTGCCGTCTCGTTCCGCGACCGACTGACGACCGTACGAACCATTCAAGGCGAAAAACGCCCAAAAGTCAAACCAATTCACACCCCGGCAGCCACGCCCTGATCCGCTGCCGGTCCGGATATCCAGGCTGGCTGTACGGATTGCGGACGCAGATTTCTGGCGGGCGCCGAGACGCTTTCCTTGACGTGAGTCTGGGTGAGGGCCTGCTCCAGTCGGGTCACCAGTTCTCGGATGCGGGCAGACTGTGGTGAGTCCGTCGTCTGCCACATGACCTCGGCATCCTTGTCGAGCAGGGTCGCAATGCGGCGGCAGGCGAGCAGGACGGTGGTGTGGTTCTTGTCGCCCATCAGACGGCCAATGTCCGGGAAGGACAGGTCGGTGTGTTTGCGGGCCAGGTGCATGGCGATGTTGCGGGCCAGGGCCACCGTGCGACTCTTGCGGGTGCTGTGCAGGTCTGAGGGTGTGAGACCGAAGAAGGCCGCGACGGACAGCTCGATGTCGCTGACGGTGACGATCTTGCCGGTCTTGGTGAAGTGCTGATCGAGGGCCTGGCGGGCGAGGCTCAGCGTAATGGGCGCCTCGGTGAGCGCGGCGAAGGCCAGCAGCTTGAGCAGACAGCCCTCGAGTTCGCGCACGTTCATCTCGCCGCGCTCGGCGATGTAGGCCACGACCGGCGCCGGCACGATGTGGTTGGCGGCGATGGCGCGACGACGGAGGATCTCGCAGCGCGTCTGAAAGTCGGGCCGATCGATGCGGATGATCATTCCAGACATCAGTCGATTCACCAGGGCTTCGGGCAGATCGCCGATCATGCGCGGGTGAACGTCAGACGCCAGCACGACGCGCATGCCGGAGGACTGAATCGCATTGAAGGTGTGGAGGAACTCCTCCTGGGTCGCGCGCTTCGATGCAAGAAAATGGACGTCATCAACCAGCAGAATGTCGAGATCGCGGAAGCGATGGCGGAAGGCGTCGACGCGCCGCTCCTTGAGCGCCTGGATGAACTGATTGGTGAAGTCTTCACCGGTGACATACTGCCAGCGAACTTCGGGGCGCCGTTGGGCAAGCGCATTACCGATTCCCTGGAGCAGGTGCGTCTTGCCCAGTCCGCAGCCGCCGTGGAAAAAGACCGGAGCGTGGTCCTGCGCGGGATTCTCAATGAGTGACTTGGCCACGTTAAAGGCCAACTCGTTGGACGGCCCGACCACGAAGGTGTCGAACTCGCCGCGCAATT
>CAYXEY010000067.1:0-987 GCA_964464105.1 uncultured Planctomycetaceae bacterium | reverse complement strand
TGACGGCGGGGAGATGCTCGTCAGGCCCGGCTTCGATTTGGTCAACGGCGCGGCCCCGCGCTCCATCGACGCAGCCTGCGATTCAAGCTGGGCCTTGCGCAAATTTCGGAACAAATCGGGATCGATCGCGAACACGATTTCAACCTCCCGGCCGAGCACTTCGCGCGCCGCCTGGGCAATTACCTCGGAGAAGTTCTTCTCAATCCAGCCGCCAATAAAGACATTTGGCACGCCCACCTTGACGAAGCCCTCGCCGACTTCGATGCGGGTGGTGTTCTTGAACCACACGCGATAGCGCTGCGGTCCCACCAGTTCGGCGATGCGATTCGAAATGGACGTCGACGTATCGATGAGCTTGTCCGACACGGATGCTCCTCCAGAAGCGCGGCAGCGGGCAAAACCGCGGCGCGCGGATTGACTTTGATTCGAAGCCAGAATACGTTCTGCGGGTCCGTCAGATTCGACCGCGTGCGGGTGCTTCGTGATCATTCGGCGGCAAGCCGAACGTCCCCTCCAACCGCGGCGGTCCCGTCCTTCGTGCGGGGCGAATCGTAAGAAAGAGACGGCACACAGGTCAACTGGAAAACTTTAGCCAAAGTTTTACACACGTCGCTTCATCCGGGCTATTCAGAGCTTAAACCTGCCAGAAAAAACTCATCCACAAGTTATTAACAACTATGTTTGTCTATACATTCGATTCCCAACCAGATTGGCCAGTGCGTCGCATCTTGAGGCCGATCATAAGGTTGGAGTTGCATTGGGCCGAATCATGGCCCGCCGCGAACCGGTGAAAACGAAGCCGGCGGCGTCGTAGATCGCCCGCGCGGGGTGATTGCGCTCGTCCACCGCCAGCGTGACCGCGGAAAAGACCTCTTCAACTGCGAGTGCCAGCGCCCTGGAGACCAGAAACTGGCCCAATCGACGGCCGCGCAGGGCCGGAAGGACGCCGGTGTAGGCGATTTCGAGGGCTGGGCGCAGCGGGTGGGC
>CAYXEY010000066.1:0-14376 GCA_964464105.1 uncultured Planctomycetaceae bacterium | reverse complement strand
CCCGGTGTGACAACGGGCTCCGGACGTGGAGCTCGAGGTTGGGGGTGATGGAGATTCTCTCCCAGGTGGCGCGGGAGCGGCGGGCGAAGGACGGGGGAGCACCGTGCACGCTGTCCAGAAAGGTCCGCCGGGCCGCCTTTTCGGTCGGCTGGCGCTCGGCGGCAAGGCGGATGGTGCGGGCGTAGGAGGCGGCGGATGCGCGGTTCCGGGTCAGGTCGTCGAGCTCCCGGACCACGCCCTCGTCATCGAGGGACTGGAGCCGGGCCCCGATTTCCTCGAGGGTCAGACGCTCTTTCTGGAGGGCCTTGATCAGTTCGAGGCGCTTGAGGTGCGGTTCCCCGTACTTGGCGCTCGAACCGCGGGTGCCAGGGGCGTCGAGGAGTCCCTGTGACTGGTAAAACCTTACGGTGCGGACACTTACGTTGGAGGAGGCGGCGAGGTCCTTGATGGTGAGGTCGTCGGGGTTGAAGAGCATGTGGACATATTACAGTGTTGCTGTTAAACTGTCAAGTGTTCGACGAAGGCGTTCCGCGCGCTGGGTTCCGTGGAGGCACCCGCCGCCTGGTACTGGCCGAAGATGTTGTCGGGGATAGGTTTGCAGTCACGTGTTTGCACAGCGAGGCGAATTGAAGAACCAGTATTTCGGTGACGTCAACGACTACCGGAAGTACGGGATTCTGCGCTGCCTTTCCAAGGCCGGGCACGTCCTGGGCATTCACTGGATGCTGACTCCGGACGACCTAAGCCGTGACGGTCGAAAGCTGGCGTACCTCGATTCGCCGAACTCCTGGGGATCGCACGATCCGGCGCTGCATTCGTTCCTCCGGAGTGCGGTGGGCTCGGGAGAGCGTGACGTTCGGGCAGTCGAGCGTGCAGAGCTTCTTGGCCGTGCGAAGTTCTTCAATGGGATTGTGCCGGAGCGGGGCGTGGGCCGGGATGAGCAACTACGCGTTGCGTTGGACCACCTCGCAGGGAGCACGCTGATCTTCTTCGACCCCGACAACGGCGTCGAAGTCTCCTCGAAGCCGGTGGGGGCCACCGGATCGGCCAAGTATGTGTACTGGAGCGAACTCCACGCAGCCTGGAACCGCGGGCAATCTCTTCTGGTCTATCAGCACTACCCCCGAGTACAACGCTCACGATTTGAGGAGGGGATCTCCGCGGCCTGCAAGGACCAGCTTGGGGCGAGTCCCCTGCTCCTCCGTACCGGCAACGTGCTCTTTCTCTTGCTGAGCCATGCCGCCCACGAGGGCTGGGCTATGCGGGCCACCGCCGACATCGAAAGGCGATGGCGGGGCCAAATCGAGGTCGGTCGGTAGCGGGTGACCGGAACCAGAGCCGCTGGCCGAGGGCGAAGGCGGCGGATAAGTTGAGTGATGCACTGGGATTCGATCCTCTCAATGCAGGATTTGGAGCGTCATGGAACAGCCACAACTCACCTGGATCGTTGACCTTACCTGGGAAATCGCGGACAACGAGTCATTCCGGATATGGATTACGGATACGGTGTTCCGGCTGATGAGCGATCGGCCGGCGGCGTGAGGCGACGGTTATTGCTGTCAAAGGAGTTCCTCCGAGCCGTCCAAATGCGGGCCGCTCGTGGGGCGATGGGTGCCTCGAGCATGCGTGGTGGGGGTAACAAACGGGTAGCAGAGGCTGGACGGGAGTTTCTGGGTGAGCTCGACCTCAGGAGATTCGGCACAGACCGAAAGCGCCGGTTTGTCGGAGCGCTAGATGATGCCACGGAAGCACTCCGCACGTCATTCCCACGGAAGGCAAGGCACTGGGGGTTGGCTCGGAAAGGACTCAACATCTTCCTTCGGAACTGTCTCTATCCGGTCTACTTAAGCGACGCTTATTCGCTGGACCGTGCCGAAGCCTTCTTTGAAGTTCCGCTCGACTCGTTGACCGGCGACGAGTTGTACCGCGCTAGCGCGGAGACGCTTCCTCGATGGAAGACCATTCGTGGGCTCACCCCTGAAGTGAGCGCCCTCTTCCAAACGGTGGCCGCCTCCGTGGCGGCCGAGCGCCGCATGGCGCGGGTGCATCTGGATGCGGTGTGGTGGGGGGTGAGGGGAGAGCTCTAGCCCCGCATCGGCATTCCTGCAAGCTCTCACTGTTCGTCGCTTTCCAGGTCCGCGCGAGTATGCAGGGAGTTCTCAGGTTTTCAGGCGGCACCCGACACTCTTGTGGAACCGATTAGATGACCTCACCCAGCTGTCCAAAGTGCGGGCGACAAATGGTCCTCAAGACCGCGCGAAAGGGACGCAGTGCAGGGTCCCAGTTCTGGAGCTGTGTGGGATATTCCACGAGAGACTGCAACGGCACTCTTTCGTTTCAGGAAGGAGACCCAGCGGTTCAGGTTCCGGGAGTCGAGGATGGCCGAACCCCTGCCCCCACGGATCAGCCCCGGGTGATTGTTGCACAGCCGCTCCACCCAGGCATGGACACCGTGTACTTCCAGCTGCTTACCGTTCCTTTGACAGCCTTGGACAAGGCCACGGATGGGTTCTCGGCCCAGAGACCGCCAGTCGGGGCGCAGTGGCGAGTATCGTATGGACGCCCACCCAGGCTCAGTCCGCGCTCTCGGTTGTCGACAAGCTCATCTGCAGGGGCCATGTCACGCTTCTGGCAGAGCCGCTCGAAACTGCTCTCAATCGACCATCTACCCCAGCGCTCGCCACTTCGTCAAGGGCTCTCACTCCCTCACTCGACAGTGATGATGAACGCGCCTTTTGGACGAATTGGCTTCCCATTCTCCTGGGCCCCGCCTTTTCCACTTGGTGCACGCCACAGGTTGATATATCGACCTTAACGAACGGTGAAGCCTTTCAGGGGACTCAGCAACGCGTCGATTTCGTGATTGCCCACCCCTCGCTTGAACGGCCGCTGATCGTGGAAATTGATGGTGCTCAGCACTCCGGGTCGATTGCGGATGATGCCCGGCGTACACAACACTTGGAGGCCAGTGGATATCGCATTGTCCGTATTCCTGTAAGCGAACTCCGAGCCCAGTCAGGCATTTCGATCGATTCGATCCGCCAGCTGCTAGCACCACTGAAAGCAGCGGAGCGGAGCGCCGATGTGCATTCCGCTCCGATTCGGCGCGCAGGTCAGATACAACTTGCCATACTACATGCCCTATTCGTGGGCCTTGCTCCTGGTGTCGGAAATGTCACTGTCTCAACCGACCTCGTAGGCGCTGCGGAGCTTACCCACGAAGAGGTTGACCTGATTGTTCGAGATCTCGCCGGACTGCTTCAACGGGTCGGTCAACTCTATGGCATCGGCGAACTGGGTAGTGGCATGACAGCCGTCTCCGCCGACACTGAGGCCCATCTGCATCTCAGCTTCTACGGTGGCGGGAAGGGTAGGGTGACTGTCCTTGTTGAAGATACCTACCTCCCGTTTCCTATAAAGTGGACACCTAGGCCGGTTCAATTCGCGGCGCCTGTCGCATTAGACGCCCCACTGCTCAGGTACTTTCTGACTCGCGTATTTCGGAAGCCGGACTTCCGAGACGGCCAACTGGATATCGTTGTCCGCGCGCTTCGGGCAAAGGACACTATCGCGCTGCTCCCAACCGGTGCCGGCAAATCCATCGCCTTCCAGCTTGCTGGGCTTCTACTGCCCGGCAGGACCATCGTTGTGGCACCGCTTCTGTCTCTCATTCGCGATCAGATCTACAACCTCGCATCGTACGGCATTGATCGGGCACTGGCCATTACAAGTGACTTGTCGGACCGAGGGGCGAGAGACCGTGCAAGTGAACTCCTGAAACACGGTGAGGCCCTGTTCTACTACATCGCGCCGGAGCGCTTTCAAATCGCCGAGTTCCGTCAGACCCTTCGAGGAATGACTGCCGCATTCCCCGTCAATCTGATCGTCGTAGACGAGGCTCACTGTGTGTCGGAATGGGGCCATGACTTTCGAACAGCGTACCTGCGGATCGGACGAACTTCCAGGGAATGCTCAAGTTCTGGAGGTCGCACTCCTGCTCTGATCGCACTTACAGGAACCGCGTCTCGGGCGGTGTTGCGCGATTTACAGCGTGAACTTCAGGTGATGGATTTCGAGGCGGTGGTCACTCCCACGAGTTTTGACCGAGCGGAACTGCAATATGCCGTTCTTCACGAAGCTTCTTCCGACAAACCCTACGTCCTTCAGTCATATTTGAGGAATGCTCTTCCCTCCCTATTCGGCGTTCCACCTGAAGTGTTTTTCCGGCTTGATGGCGAAAGATCCTATTGCGGCCTTGTGTTTTGCCCGCATGTTCAAGGGCCGTTTGGGGTCGTGGAGGTCGCACATCTGCTCAATGCCGCTGGGATCAATGCTGAGTATCACGCTGGTAGCAGGCCCAAGTCGTTTCAGGGGTCGGAGCGCGAGTGGAAGGCGAAGAAGAATGCCGTGGAGCGGAGCTTCAAGCGGAACGAGATTGGCGTGCTCGTTTCTACGAAGGCCTTTGGGATGGGCGTCGACAAGCCGAATGTGCGGTTTACGATTCACTACGGCATTCCGGCATCGATCGAGGCCTTCTATCAGGAGGCTGGACGGGCTGGCCGCGACGGCCATCGCGCGGTGTGCACGGCGATTGTCTCAGATGATCGAACTCAGCAGAATCGCCGCCTCCTGGCTCCCGCGACTCCAGTTGAGGAGGTCGCGACGTTTGTAGAGAAGACCCCGTATGAAGACAATGACGACGTATCGCGAATGCTCTACTTCCATGTGCGCTCCTTCAAGGGTGTTGATGCGGAGATCGCCTCGGCGACGGGTGCCTACCGAGAGCTGAGCCCTACTGGGTCCCGCGCGTCACGACAAGTGCCCTTTGGAGCGGACGCGACGGTCACCGAAAAAGCACTCCATCGGCTTGTCATCGTCGGTGTCGTCGAAGACTACACCGTGGACTATTCTGCAAGGAGGTTTGCAGTTACTCTCGCCGATGCCACCCATGATCATGTCACCGAAAGCTACTGCGGCTATGTAGCCAGCTATCAGGGTGGCAGGGCTGAGCAAGAGCGCCGCCGGGTGGTCGCGCTGGCGCGCGATTGGGACGCCTTCGTTCTCGGTGTGGTAGAGCTGTACATACGGTTCGTGTATGACGTGATCGAGCGGGGCCGGCGGAGAGCGATCGCCGAGGTTCTCGCAGCGTGCCAGGTCGGCTCCGGCGAGGATCTGCGTAGGCGCATTCTTGATTACTTGGAGCAAGCAGAGTTCTCGGAAGCCGTAGAAGTAATTCTGGGTGATTCCCGCGGTGGGCTGAGCGTAATTCCGGGGATTCTCGCCGACATCATCAGCCCCAACGACGCCGCCCGGCTCCGAGGACCAGTTGCGCGGTCGCTCGAAACCTATCCTGACCACCCGGGGCTTCTCGTCCTCAGGGCGGTGAGCGAGGCGCTTAGCCGTGATACCGACGAGCAGACCGTACGGGAGAACTTCGAGGCGTTCTTGGTGAATGCGGCCAACGCATATGGCCTTAGCGCGCGAGAGATCGCCGCCACCACAGGAGCGGTGCTCAGAATTGTCTCTCGCAAGAACGTGAGTGGTGCCGAAGTGATCGAGCGCACCTTCCTGCTTCGCTTTCACGATCGCGACGCACTTCGATGGCTCGTAAGCGGATCCGGGCTAGCTGCCACTCGAGTAGCGCCCTGGGTTCTACTGTACGATATGCCGGTCGTCGCATGATGCCCTACACCTCAGCCAATTGAATCGGAGCGAGTCATGGCGAGCGATGAAGTTGCACCCACGGACACCAGGACCGGCAAGTTCCTAGAAGTGGAGGAGATGGCCCGCAGCTTGGCCTCCCGCTTGGCACGATTGGATGAGGAAGCGGATCGGTTCGACAAGTCCGCCGCTCTTCTTTCGGAAACCGCTCAGGCGACCCGAGAGCTCGTTGCTGTAGTGCGCGCGGTGGCCGACGATTCAGCGAAGGCATTGAGCATAGTGGCATCGGTTGGCGGGCCTGAGCTTGTCAAGCGGCTCGCGGCTATGGATGCTAAGCACAGCACCCAGGCGCAGGCCGCCCTCAAACGGCTCACCTTGGTGGCCATTCTCGCTTCGGTCGGTGCACTCGGTGCGGTTGTGTCGACTGCGCTGCTGTTTCTAGCAAGATAGGTTGACGGCGATCGGAGAAGCGCCATGCAATGCCGCGAGTCGGCGAAGAATCGCCTCAAGCGAGGGCTCGAGGTCCAATGGAGAATGACAACAGAGTGGGATGAGTGTTAGGCGTCGTGTGGGTCATGGGTGAACTGGCGCGGGGAGCGGCGGGATGCCAGTCGTAACAGTTGCTGAGCTCTGAGGCAGTTGTCCCTACGCCGGTGAGAGAAGGTCGCTCAGCCGATGCGCATCGGGATCCTTCAACATCATCCTGATTGCGCGCTCCAGAATGTGAGCATTGTTGAAGTGGATGTAGGATGCAGTTGCTTCGATGGACTTGTCACTCGAAAGCGCTACGTGAAAAGCTCCATCGGCACTCCAGACCACTACCTCGGACCAGTCGCATCGATGCGTCTCGTTTGGGCCCCAGAATTTCACCTTTGTTAGGATTATCCCCTCGTCATCTAGGATGGCATCTCCCAGCGTGAACTTGGAGCCAGTCTTCAATCGCTGAAGCAATTCGATGAGCAGCCTTGTGCCAACGGCTCGCCACAGCTTTCCCGTGAATTCCTCGAAGATCTGCTCCCCTCGGAACTCGACTACCGCCTCGGAGCTGGTATCACCGAAGGCCACAGTGTAGGTCGTGCCAGTCGGGATGCCATTGACGCTGTGCCGAACACCACCCCAGCGAACCCGCGAAATGCTCTCGAGGGGGTATTTTTGGTTGTTCCAAGCGACTCCTGTTGGCGAAATACTGAGCCTGTCTTTGAAAACCACACCCATCTCGGCGTGAAACGAGATCTCTTGCACCCACTTCTGCTGGTCGATCTCTGCTTGCTGCCGACCAATCTTGATGTCCCGGAGAGCATCTGAATCCTGGTCGGCCAGATCCGCCATCTGGGGGAGTTCAGCGAAGACTTCGCCAATCAGCTTGGTGAGTCGCTCCGCTTGGGTAAGCATATTGTGATGGTTGAACAGATCGACCGCCAATGCTCGGATGGCTAGACCAAGGTTTGCGCTGGGTTCATGTGTGAGACCCTGAGCACGCGCACTCAGCTGAATTGGCTGGGCCACAGCGTCCCAATTGCGGATCACGCGCGCGAGCACATCAAGTAGCGGATCCACTGCGCCCGGACCGGAGCTTGCCGCGACACGGACCGCCTCGACAATTCGACGTACGTTCGCATCCTCCGCGCTAAGGAACCCCTGACAGCTCACCTCGTAGCCGTCCACAAGATTGTCGAGCAGAGGGGGGGCATGCACGGAGCCCCCACGAGTGGCCTGATCGATCGCCCGAGTGAGGGTGTGGATCAGTACTGGCGTAGGCAGGCGGTCAAGCGCTTCCCTCATTGCGTTCATGTAGTGGCGGCGACGCTCGGCAAGTCCCGCCTCGATCAGTGCTAGATCGCGAACTTCCGGGAACCCCGCGACCCCCCGATCCTCGTTGATGTCGCGGAGCACCGTTTCTGCCGATATCGCTGTACTCGTGTGACAAAGCGCGAGAATATGGTCCGTTACCTCCTCCTGAGGTTCGTCCGCGCCGATTGCTGTAAACCCCGTGGCCAGGAGATTTGCGAACGCAAGGGGCGGAAGTCCGGCTTCCGCTCGCAGCACTGACGGCAACTGGGCTGCCTCCGCCGCGAGGTCGCGCGCGCGCTTGGGTGCAACGCCGGGGAGCCATGCAAGCTCAGAACTCAGCCGGGTTCGGGGATTGGTCAGGTCCGCGCGGGCCTTCTGACGCAAGTCGTGATCGACATGTAGGGCAGAGTGCTCGGCGAGCGCGACGAGCGCCGTTCTACTGTCCCGCGTCGTGGCGCCAAGCACAAAGAACGCGTTGCGCTGAAGGCTGCCCTCGCGCACGCGAGAAGAGCCGCCGGAACTCATAATAGCCTCTCCTCACGCACTATCTGGTTTCCTTGAGCACGATTGGTGAGCCCCTCTCGGTTGGCGAGGACCGACAGGTGACTGTGCCATCGCTTGGTTCTTCTAGGCAAGTGCAGCTCCTTGCCGAGAATGAGGCGATCGTGCAGGGCAAGACCCGGTCAGTGAGCCGGCCAAGATCGGCGCGAGGCCTCGGCCATCAATTGCATAGTCTACGGACACTGTGCCCGTCTTGCAATGAAGCGACTCGCATATGTGATACATGGAGGCCGTCGCTGTACCAGCACGTTCCGCTGGGTACCGGCTGCCTTCGGATTCCGAGCCCTGCCCCGGAAGGTCGAACTAGATCATCAATGTGCAATCGCAACCGGCCAATTCCGCTGATCTATCGAGCCTCTCACAGGCGCGGGCACCTTTCGGGCACTAGTCCGAGCCGGTTCCGGCATCCGCAGACGTCGGCTCCACCCGCCACGTGCCGGTGAGGCTCACCGAAAAGCTTGTGTCAGATTCGGAGCATATCACAATTCCGCCAGTGGCATTACCTGAATATTCGCAGGAGCCGTCATTGAAACTGACCTTCGAGTCTATCTCGGACCCTTCAAATCCATGGTTCCAATCAAGTGGGAAGGTCGAGCCGAGCGCTCGGCAAGTGAGTGTCCCTGGCCCGAGAACTCCATGCAAGTCTGACCCAGTCTTGGTCACCCTCATCCCAGTAATACCCTGGCACTTGAGTTCAACGGGTGCCTCATCACCGATGTTCTGCATGGTGCCGGTGAGATTGACTGTCATGCTGTGGTGCCCGCTCAGCGTCGGGCCACGAGGTTTGGGAACGGGCGTGACGGGGACCGCGGTCGGTGCGGGCGGGCGGGCCGGGCTCACCCTCACCGCTTGCGTTGACTCCGCGCGCACCGCCAGCCAGAGCCAACCAAGAACGATGATCGCGCCCAGCACCCATGGCCATCTCCGGCCGCTCTCCGTCGAGGCAGCGGTGGTTGACGCTCGATTGCCCTGCTGAGTCGCCGGCGCATTTGGCCGGCTACGTTTCGGATCTAAGACTGGTGCGGCGTTGGCCGGTTGCCTCAACGAACCTGCCAGCATGGCCTCCACATCCGACACCATGAAGGCCAGGCCGGCAAACCCCGTTGCCTGTGTGCGGTCAGGTTCCACAGGAGCGCTCATCTCGCTGGTTACACGAAGCCAATGCGGCGTCGCGCGCCGTCGTCCACAGTTCGAACAGGAGTCGATTCAAGAGCCATTAGGAGACTTGCCTGATCGAGTCGCTCCTTCCCGGCACGCGCCGCCAGGCGCGCACCCTCCCGAATTACGTACGCCACGTCAGAGAGAGGGCGCCCAGTCAGGCGGGAGGCGATCGCCTCAGTGTCGATATCGCCCTGGACTGGCAGATCGGAAAGCAGCTTGTTCAGGAGGGCCACGACCTCTGCCTCTGTCGCCGTGTCGAGCTTCACGACATGGTCAAATCGTCCCCGTCGCAGAATGGCAGGATCGATCATGTCGAGTCGATTGGTCATCGCGATGATGAGCACGTCGCGCTGGACAGCATCGGGAATGCGTCGCAAGAACTCCGCGACCTCTTCCACGTGGTGATGCCCGCCGCCGCTCCCCCGCTCCGCAAGGAAGGACTCCATTTCATCAATTACGAGAACGGAAGGAGCGCTGTCGATCGCCTTGTCGAACATCTCGGCGACTTTGCGGCTTGTCTCATGAATGTAGGGGCTGGCCACGGCAGAGGCGTCTATCTCAAAACTTGGCCACCCGAGGTAGTCGATTAGTCGCGTGACCGCGAATGTCTTGCCGCAGCCCGGTGGGCCGTGAAGGAGAATGGCTGCAGGGGACCCGATACCGAGCGCTCGATAGCGATCTCGGTGGCGCACGATATCCACGATGTGTTCGTTGAAGAAGGACTCAAGCTCGGGGCGTCCCGGCAGCTCGAAAGCCCCATCCGATGCCGCGCCAGCCTGAACCTCCTCCGGAGGTACCGATCCGACGAGTTCTGCCTGTCGTCGGGGCGCGATCCCTCGATCGCTCCCCGGAACAATACCCGTGACTTCAAAGCCTGCTGCTTCTACCACCTCTTTCAGGTGATGCGCGGCGAGCCAACTGAGCATTTGGGTAAGGCGCCGAAACGACGTTACTGAGATCGGAGCCCCACCTGTCAGCCAATACCCGAACACGATGTCATCGTCTGTCCGGGAACTGATGCTGAAGGTGGGAAGGAGACGGGACAAGCGTTCAACGTAGATGGCGTCTTGCAGCGGCGAGGTAGGGTCGATGGCCCGCGTGGCCCTAAGAGCCATCGCAAATGCGAGTGCCTCGCTCTTGGTGCTAGGTGCCGACCCTTCCGAGAGAGGTTGAATCGTATGGCTTGGTCCACACGAGACGGCATAAACCCGCTGGTCCCGGAAGGCGAACCCCGTGAGTTGACCCCGCTCGAGCAGCCTGGCCGACACCCAGCGCTCAAAGAGATCACCGCTAGCCAATAGCGCGCGGCCACCCCCTTCTGTCTCCAATACCTGCCATCCGTGGCCGTCAGCAAGGACCCGCTTGGCCCGTGCACCGTCGGGAAGAGCATACCCCACCGGCAACCACGCGTCACGGGCCATGGCTCAACTCCGAACGATGTTTGCGCCAGCCATCATCTGATCATCTCCACTTGATCCGATGCGGACCGAGTAGAGCTGCATCGCGACTTCGCGAAGGCGCTGGATGTCGTTCGCCGCCAGCGCCTCCTGACCGAGCCTCACGAGTGCAGCGTGCTCGTGCCCGTCCGGAAAGAGGAAGGCGGCACTCGCCAAGTACTTGAAACGGTCGATGACAAACCAATCTTGGCGCCACAGGATGTTGAAGTTGCGACTCCGCAGTTCATCAAGATGGCCCTCGAAGTCGCCGCTGTTGCTATCGATGGTGCGCTGGGCGGTCTTCACGAGACTCTCAAAGGAGGGCACCTCTGACGGCCGGGCGTACTGGCGGACCGACTCGTTGAAGAATGCCACGGTGTGGTCCAGGTCTAGCTGTCGAATGTTCGGAAGGTGAGCTTTCCGAGCGTGCGCCATGAGCTTTGTCGCATCCTGTACATTCTCAAGCGCCTGTTTCGCCGCTTCCGGGTCGCCTGCGGCGGACGCTGCAAGCGCAGCCCGATTCAGCTTCTCGCGCGCTTCCTGCAGTCGAGCGTCCTCCACTGTGCTGGTCATCTCATCTAGGCGCTTCAGTGCGCGTTCCGACTGCTCCGTGATCAACTCGGCCGCTTGGGAAAAATCGATCTGGCCCTCTTGCCTTGAATAGAAGTTGCGACCACTATGGAAAGAACCACGGATCGAGGGAACAGTCACCTCCATGACAATATTCCCTGAGTCCAGGACCTCATAGTCACAGACCAGGTCAGCGCCCGCGGCGATCGCGCCGTCCTCGACATCAGTGCCCTTGATCTCGAACATGCCGATGAAACGATTGGCATCAACCGGTTCAGTGATGTCACCCTCCCACAGCTTGAACTTCAGCCCACCGGTGTCCCCAGCCTTAAGCGACTCTGCCGCCTTAAACACTTTCTTCCCCTTCGCGGGGAGCTGGTCGCCCTCGCGGACAAGATACTCCAGAATCAGCCGTCCGCCGAGCTTCTCACGCACTTCAACCCCGATCGAGTGCGATGCTGGAATGGCGTCAATGCTCGCCGCAGTTCTGGAGATGACGATGACGTCTTTGCTGATGCTGAGCGGAGCGCCCATGGCGTCGAAGACGAACACCTTGAAGCGATTATCCCCTGGCTTGGCCAAGGCGAGGTCCACTGTGGCACCATGGGTAAGTGGCGATCGCCCCGACGACCAGCCGGTGTCCAGGCTGTCAACTTGGAAGGCACAACCAGGCAATACATCGCCACCGACAACCGCAACCATTCGGGCCCGATGGTCTGGTGTCCGCGCCGTATATTGGAACGACAATTCCAAAGAGCCACCCGCGCTCAATGTGCCTCGAGCGCTCTTTCGCCCTCGATGCTGGGACGACCAATCAATCGACTCCGCAAACACTGCGGCACCTTCGGCCACGGCGGTCATCGGGTTCACATCGGTGGACGCGGCGATGCCGAGTTCAAATGCCACACGGTCCCGTAGTGGCTTGTAGTGGGTCGGCCCTCCCACGAAGACGATCCGCTCGACATCATTTGCTGACAGACCTGCCTTCTCCAAGGTCTCCCGAGCGGCCGCGATCGCCTCGTCGACCTTTGGGGCGATCAACTCGTTAAGCGTTGCTCGTGGCAGGGGAATGTCGACAAACACCTCGGCCCCTTCCTCATCGACGACGCCCAAGTCCGCTTCGGGAAGGGCAACGACTGCTTCTTCTCTTGCCGACAGCTCGATCTTGGCCCGCTCGGCCGCATACAAGCTCATGCGAAGCAGCTGCTTGAACTTGGGGCTGGTGCTCAGGTCAGTGGGAAGAGAAAAAGTTGAGTGTAGCCAGGGCTTCACCACGTTGTCGAGAACGGCCCGGTCAAAGTCGGCGCCACCGCACATAGCAACGCCTCCATGAGCCAGCAGGCTGACGCGGCCGCTGATGCTTTCCGCAATCGCGATGTCGAGAGTGCCACCGCCAAGATCGAAGACGAGGAAGATGCCATCGCCCTGGCGGTGCTGCATCACGCTCATAACCGCGGCCACTGGCTCCTGCATCAGCGCAACCTTGCCGATCCCTGCCATCTCCGCCGCCGCAAGCGTGGCTTCCTTCTGCATCTGATTGAACGCCGCCGGCACGGTGATCACAGTTCCGGTGTCGCCGCTGTTCCTCACCGATTCGGGAAGATACCCGTAGCAAAGCTTCAGGATCTCCGCGGAACATTCCTCAGGGGTCAGGACGAGGTCCAGCGCTGCAATCCTGATCGGCGTGCTTGTGCCCATCATACGCTTGAACTTCGTCGCCGTGTTGTCAGGAAAGCGGGGTGCCGCTTGGTAGGCCCGCTGACCCAGGTACCTGTTACCGCGCTTATCGAGGTAGATAGCAGATGGGGTCACATCGTGTTGTTCTGGGCTCTTGTGAAGCGTGATGGTTTCACCATCGTACGAACAAATGGCACTGTTCGTCGTACCGAGGTCAATGCCGATGTATCTCACAGGTAGGCCTTCCGAAGCATTACCGCTCCCGCTTTTCTCACCCCATCGGGGCCTAGAACAATCGGCTCAACCATATAGTCGACGAGGAGCTTTTCCTCTGGGGAGAAGTCGCCGATATTGAGGGGAGAGGCAGCAATCCCGATATCGTATGGTTGCCCGTCAAGACTGGCAAACCGGAGCCCAGCCGCCTCCATCTGATCCTCGAGCCGCTTCTGGAAATACCGAACTTGGTTAGCGTACCGGGCGGCTTCCCCGGCATCGAGCTTCTCCAAGAGGCGGTGAAAGACGCGGGCAAAGCGCCAGCTTTCTACCGCAACTTCAATAAGCGTTTGCTCGAGGCTCTCACGAGCGTGGATGTCACCGGTCGTCATCTGCGCTCCGAAAAAGTTGTCTGTGCTGTCCGACTTGTCCGAGGTGAAGGCCCAGGTCGCCGGTGGCCAAGGAACTCCGTACCCAAATCCATCTGAAGTCAGACACAAGTGGCATTGGCGGACCCACACCGGCAATTCCTATGCCGGTATGAAATCTAGTAGTTCCTAGGCCGGTCATCAGAGACCCCTTTCGAAGTATGGCGGGGGGTTAGAGTTGGTCCACATTGGGCTGGGGTTCACTATCGCGTCCCCTCAATCTGGATCATCGACGCCGGACAGAAAAGGATCTACAGCTCTTCGGCAAAGGCCCCGACTTCTGGTTTCCCGAAGTACCCATCCGCCGTCATCGTTCAGTGAACTACCCGGCCATCAAGCCATCGTCTCCGATCTACAGCCTATGGCCTATGCACCTTGAAGGAGAAGGCGCGCTGGGCCATCATCTCCTCATTCTGTCAACCATCCGAGGGCTTCAGCGGCTTGACCAGATGGAGGAGGTCGAGATGACGACTCGACTCCCCTGCGAAAGTGGACACCTGAATATTGAGGAAGGCCTGCGAGTCCGCCACAGTCATGTTCCACCCGGTCTCGAGTGGGGCAGATACATCACCTTCCCTCGACCGATTAATCATTGGCCGGCACCGACCCTGATCCGTCCGCGAAACCATACCAATTCAGTTGGACGAGCCGCGGAGTCTACTCGGTTGTCTTCCAGGGTCGGCTCGCAGTGATGCTGCGCCAAAAGATTCAGCCGTGCGCTAGTAGGTCTTCCGTCGACCACTCCGGCTGGGCCTGCCGAACTCAAGCCGCGAACCCATCCAACACCTCGCCGCGCGGCTGCAGCGCCCAGGGACTCCGGGCACTGGAAGGACTTTGAGTAGCTGGTGTCGGGAGGTGCGTCTTGCGCAGGTGCGGCG
>CAYXEY010000065.1:0-14411 GCA_964464105.1 uncultured Planctomycetaceae bacterium | reverse complement strand
TGAAGTGCAACTCCCAGATCGGAAGCGTGGTGACGCGCTGATTGCCCATCAGCCCGACGTACAACTCGCGCCCCGCGATGAATGATTCGCACAGCGCGTCTGTGCCAACCTGATCGTGTACGTATGCCACACGCTCCTGCAGCTTGGCCTCGTTGTGCACGATCGAGGCCTGCGAAATGCCCAGGGATGCATCTTCCACTGTCGATTTCACGAAGAGCGGGAACTCCAGATGCGGCGGCCTTCGCACGACACGCCCGCGCTCGAAGACCGTGAACTTGGGCACGCGAATTCCGTGGAACGAGAGTATCTTGTGTGTAAGCGCTTTGTCGTGGCAGAGCATCAGCCCGCGGGGATTGCAACCGGTGTACGGTGCGCGGAGCAGTTCGAGAAAACTGACCACGGCGTGGTCATACACTGCAACGCCGTGAAATTCTTCGAGCAGGTTGAATGTAATGTGCGGCGTGAAAGTATTGATCGCATCGCGGATGACGCCCAGGTCTGTGCGCACGCCGAGGGGAAGCACCTCGTGTCCTATTTCGCGTAATGTCTGAACAACGTCGAATTCAGTCTTGAAGGGGGCGATCTCGGCAAAGTTCATCCCGCGAATCGACCGCGGCGGGACGAGGTCTTCGTGCATCAATACCAGTATCTTGAGTCGCCTCATAATCGAAGCCGCAGCTTGCCGCCGTGCAGGAAGTTCATGGTCTGCACGGTGACGAGAATGATGGCCTCCTGTTTGAGCTGCTCATCGGGCCGAATGGCACGCAGCCGCAATTGTTTGCAGCGCTGCTCCATCTCCTTGAGCACGAGGTTGACTGAATAGACGCTTTGTCCGGTCCAGTAGGCGACGCCGCGCCGAATATCCCGGCTGACGCGGTGCAGAAACCGCGCGGCCGATTCCCCATGTTTGGCCATCGTCGCGTCGGCAAACAGCCGCCGCAGATCGTCGTCGTAAAAGCGCGGATGGTCGGTGGCATAACGGGAGCGTTTCTCCGCGTAAAACTCAGCGAGCGTGACATCGGCATCGCTGAGCGGCTCGACCTTGCGTCGTGATTTTACCACGGCCGGCCTTTCTGCAATATCGGCCATCAAAGAATTGACATATTCCAATTTCGCGAGGGCGTTCCAGCCCTGGTATCTCTTGCGCCATTGCGAACCAGATTTGAGCCAAACCGCGAAGGTTTCGGCAAAATCCTCCGACGGGTGACTCTGTGCATACCAGTAGTCTAGGTGCAGCACGTAATCGCGGCTGAACGGCTTGGGGCGATAATGCTCGGGATATCGCGCGGAAAAATGGCCAAATATGTCGCGCCATTTCTGTCGCCGGTGTAGTCGGTACGCATTGTCAATCGCGTGGCCTGCTTCGTGGCGCAGAATTCGCATGCACGATTCTTGCGCGGCGCCTTCAGCCTCGAGCATCTGCTTGTGCTCAAGGCGCACCAATCGCGGGTGTGCCAGATAGAACGGAATGCCGATTCCGCCGACGCCATCGGGGCAGAACCACTCGGTCGAAAGCCAGCAGTGTGGACGGAAGGTGATGCGCTTGCGGCGCAGCTCTTCGTAGAGACGGGCAAGCCGCGATTCCAGCATCGAGCCTTCGATACGAATGCCCAGGTCTCGTATGCGCAGTTTGAGCAACTTGCGATCGGACCAGTCGGCCCAGACGGGTTCGTGGCTATTGGTTCGCGGCGCGCGGCGAACGCGTGGGGGGCGACGCGAATGCTTCTTGCGGGCGGCGCGTTTCATTTACAGCTCCGGCCCGGACTTGGAGAGATCCATCTCGTTCGCCGGAGCGTATTTGGCCGGCTCGGGTTCAGGGACGGTTGTCAATAATTTGCGGATGATCCCCACGCTGTCCATGCCTTCGGCCTGGGCCGCGAAATTGCACGCCACGCGATGCCGCAACACCGGAATGGCCACGCGACGGATGTCCTCCGGGCTGACGTTGGCCCTGCCATCCATCGCGGCGAAGGCCTTGGCCCCAAGAATGAGAAACTGGCCGGCACGCGGGCCGGCGCCCCAGTCGACCATCTTTCTGATAAAGTCCGGCGCAGTCGAATCGGCGGGGCGGGTGGCCCGCACGATCTTCGCGGCATAGGCCACGACGAAATCGCTCACCGGCACCTGTGCGATCAGCTTCTGCATGTTCAGAATCTGCCGATCGTTCAACACGGTCTCTAGTGTCTTGACGACACCTGTCGTCGTCTGCGCCAGGATGCGCTGCTCTTCTTCCAGGCTCGGATAATCCACCCAGATGCTGAACATGAAGCGGTCGAGCTGCGCCTCGGGCAGCGGATAAGTGCCCTCTTGCTCAATCGGATTTTGAGTGGCGATGACGAAGAAGGGATCGGGCAGGTCGTGCGTCTCCTGACCGATGGTGACCTGATGCTCTTGCATGGCCTGCAAGAGTGCGGCCTGGGTCTTGGGCGGCGTGCGGTTGATTTCGTCGGCGAGAATGATGTTGGCGAACACCGGCCCGGGGATGAAACGAAACTCGCGGCGACCGGCCGTCGATTCATCAATCACGTTCGTGCCGGTGATGTCCGAAGGCATCAGGTCGGGCGTGAATTGAATGCGCTTGAACTTAAGCGTCATGATCCGCGCCAGCGTGCTGACCGTCAGCGTCTTGGCGAGACCGGGGACGCCGATGAGCAGGCAGTGCCCGCGCGACAACACGGCAGCGAGCATCTGGTCGATGACCTCGTGCTGACCGACGATGACCTTGCCGATTTCGCTGGTGATGATCTGCTTGGACTTCTTGAAGTGGGCGAGCAGGTTGAGCCAGGTTTCCTTGGCCATGCGGGGGGCGTCCAGGGGTGAGTCGCCAGCCGAGGCGCGCCAAACGTTGAATGGCCCGGCGTCACGGGATTATACTGGCGGCGGGGGTTAGGCTCGTTGGAGGGCGAAGGCCATGTCCGAGGGCGAAAACCGCGTCTGTCAGGTCTGCGAAGCCCCAATCACGCCGGATCAGATCGCGAAACGCGAAGCCGGCCTGCTGAAGGGCGTGCTTCACTGTCCCAAATGCGTGCAGGCCAAGCGGCAGGCCGCGGCGACGGCGACTGCGCCGGTTGGCGCTGGTGTGGCTGTTGGGGGAGCCGCCCGCGCGGCGGTATCGGCGGCGGACGAGCCCATCACGCTCATGGGCACCGATGATGGCGCTGCGCAATCGAGCATGGTTCGGTCATTCGCCGGAAGTGGTACGGCGGTTGGCGAAAAGGCCGATCGTCAATTCAAGCGCCCGCTCGCCGGAAAGGACCAGGGCGCGACGCGCTGCCGCACATTTCATGCAAAGCTTGCCGCCGGCGCGATCGTCTATCTCGATGATCAGATTAATGAGTGGATCGATTCACACCCAGAGGTCTACATCAAAACGGTATCCACAACGGTGGGCCTGTTTGAAGGCAAGCACCAAGAGCCGCACTTGATGGTGACGATCTTCTATTGATCTTTCTCCAAGTTTGTGGCGTCACGCCGGTGCGACATCATTTCAATTGCACGGCGCAATGCTCAGGGACAGCCGCCTCCAATCACGCAGGCCGTGAAATTCGCGGCATCGCGTCCATCAACGACATCATCCTGATTGATGTCTGCAGCGCAAATCTGAGCGGGCGTCGCCGCTTCAGGATCCAGCACGACGGTAACAAACCCGCTCACGTCATCATTGGACACAACGGTGTCGCCGTTCACGTCGCCGCGAAGGCATGGCGTTGCACCGATCGTGAGGACGTCGATGTACCGTCCGCCGGTTGTGACGTAGACGTTGGTGCTGGTTCCGCTGACGACGTCGTAAACGAACGCTCCGCCGCCACTCGTCCACATGATGTTGCCGTTGCCCAGCTGATGCACACCACGCGCCCCGGCCGCGGTGAATGAGCTGATCAGCGCGCCCGTGTCCGGATCGAGACGGGCGATGACTCCGGTGGTGAAGACGGCTGCCAGCACATCACCATTGGTCGCATGGTCCATTTGCTCAATGAACGCCAACGTGCCGTTGAAAAAGGGGCCAATCGAGCTGCCGGCCAGGGTAAAGCGATGGATATCGTTGTTGGCGGTGGTGGAGCCAACGAGCAGGTCGCCCTGGTGTTGCAGGATGCTGAACGGGCTGGGCGCCATGGCGGCAGTTGAAAAATTACCTAATGGACTGCCCGATGTGTCGAACATGACCACCGAGCTGGCACTGGGGGCGCCGTTGCCGGCCCCTCCGTTAGACACGTAGACCGTGTTGCCGGCCAGGGCCATGCCCCGGATGTTGTCCAGCCCGCCGGCAGCGCCGCCGCCGATCTGTCCAAGGTAGGTACCCACCAGGTCGTAACGGGCAACTCGGTCTCCAACCTGTTCCGAGACCCAGATTTCGCCGCCGACTTGCATCGCGTGGAGCGGCGTGCTGTTGGTCGCGCCGTTGAACGGAAAATAGTTGGAGTTGACCAGAGCCCCGGTCTCTGGATCAAAAAGCACCATGCGGAAGTTTGCAGCCGTGGAATCCGGCATCATCAGGTATTGCTGCGCCTGTGCCATCCGAGGCGAGAACACGGAAACAAGGGAGGCAAGACCCACGAATATCTTGACCGAGCTGCCAAATGAAGAGAATCCGCGCGAAATTGTCATGACTGCTCCTCCCACTTCCCATTGAGACTATGTAGACTCGAAACCCACGTCCGACGAAATTAGTCAAAGTGAATAATGGCTGTTCATATTAACCGAGACCAACAGGGAAATCAATTCACTCGTTACTGGAGTAAATGGACTGTACTTCGGAGGAATTCAAATGCTGAATGGATGCGTACAATTCGGCCTTTTCCCGTATTTTGAATACTCTTGTCTTGGAATCACGCCTCTCTGTATGATTTGAAGATGTCCACGGCGGCCCAGCCCGATCCCCAGGTCGAAAAATCTAAAAATGTCCGCGACCGCGGACTCTATCGATTCGATGGACCGATCGAGCCTGTTCGGCCATCGTTCTTCTATCTGCTGGGCCTGGCGATCACGGCCCTGTTCATGATTCTGCTGCCGCTCTTGTACTTCGGCGTCATTGCGGGCGTCGGATTTGCAACCTACTGGCATGCACAGAATGTCCAGTGGTTCGTCGGATCGACCGAGGGTGTCCGATCGCCCAAGGCTCGCGTCTTCGCATTCCTTTTCGGGTATCTCGCGCCGCTGGTTGCGGGTCTGGTCACTATTCTCTTCCTGCTCAAGCCGCTCATCGCGCGATCCGCCGAGGAAGAGCAACCGGTCACACTGGACCGCTCGCAGGAGCCGCGGCTATATGCGTTTCTTGAGCATCTCTGCGAAATCGTCGGCGCGCCGTTTCCAAATCGGATAGACGTTTCGACGATTCCCAACGCCGCCGCATCGCTTCGCCGCGGATGGATCAGTTTTTTCAGCCGCGACTTTGCATTGCATCTGGGCCTGACACTCGCAGCCGGCATGACCATCAAGCAGTTCGCCGGCACGATCGCCCACGAACTGGGCCATTTTTCACAGGCCGGGGCGATGCGATTCTCCTACATCATCCGCACCATCAACGCCTGGCTGGCCCGCATCGCTTATCAGCGCGACCACTGGGATGCCTCATTGGATGAAATGACCAAGTCGGAGTCGGGATTGGTGCTCCTGGGATATGTCATCAAGCTTTTCGTATGGATCGCGCGACGCATCATTATTCTATTTGTCTGGATCGGCCACGCGGTGAGCTGCTCGGTCTCCCGACAAATGGAGTACAACGCCGACCAATACGAGGCGAGGCTGACGGGCTCCGAGGAATTCGCCCGCAGCACGCGGCTCTTTTCCGAACTTAACCTCGCCATGTCGATCACCATCGACCGCCTGCAGGGCGATTGGCGCGAGCGACGGCTGGTCGACAATCTGCCGATGCTGGTCGCACTCACCGCGAATCGCCTGCCCGAGAAAGCGCGCGAATGGGTCGACAAGGACATGCAGGAACGCAGCGCCGGCCTATTCAGCACCCATCCCGCCAATCGCAAACGGATCGAGGCCGTTGAGCGACGGCCCTGGCCTGGCGTCATGCACGGCGATGGGCCGGCGCATGCCCTGTTCTCAAACTTCACCATGGTGGCCAATGGCGTCACCCTGCGCTATTACCGCGATGTCGCCGGGATCGCAGTGTCCGCGCAGAATCTGATCCCGGTCGGCGAAGTGGCCCAGGCCCATAAGAAGGTTGACGACCATATTGAAGCGACCGGCCGCTACTTCCAGCACTGCATCTCGCTGTCCCGGCCGATGGGGCTGGGACAGTCGATTGAGCCTGTAAAGGATCCAAAGGCGCTGGTCGCCCGGCTTAAGGCGGCGAGAGCCAAGTTTGAGCAGGCACTCGTGCCGGTGAGGGCGCTGTATGACAAGCGTCGCGAGTTGATTGATCGCACCAGCGCCTTGAATGCCGCGGTCGCGCTCACCCGCGCGAAGATCAAGTCCAACCCCAGGAATTGGCAGCTTGCGACTTGGTCGAAGGAATCGGTCGAATCAGCGCTCAGCGAATCGAAGGCTCATCACGACAAGTTGAACATCAAATCAGAGGCCGTCGAAAAGGTGATGCAGGTCCGGGTCACTTCGGCCCTGGCCTTGGGAGCCGCACCCGCGGTCGCCAGGAAACTTGATGGCGCGGTGCCTTCCCCGGAGATGGTGACCCGTTGCCTCGTGGTCATTCATCAGGTCGAAACCGTCGCCAGCAGCGTCCGGCGGATCGATGACTTGGGCGGCTCGCTGGGAACACTGTTCCAGCACTACACCAAGGAAGGCCCGCCGTCGGCCTATCCACTGCTGCCATCGGTGGTCGAATCGATCTGCGAAGAGCTGCGCCATCTGATTGACGACGTCCGAGTGAGTCTGGATTTCACGCCGTACCCGTTCGATCACGCCGGAAAGGAAATGTCGGCTGCCGAATTCCTCGGCCCCCGGGCCGCGCCGAGGATGTCGTCCATCGACATGTTCAGGCTGGCGAGCATCACGTTTCAGCGGGCCTGCGAGCTATATGCACGTTCGCTCGGCGTGGTGGCCGCGTATGCCGAGGCCGTCGAAGCCGTGGTCGGTCTACCGCCGCTGCCCAAGCCGGCTCCCCTTGAGCGTCCCAAGCCAGCGGGGAAAACGAAATAGCTGCTTGTCTTGTCAATTTTGGACGTGAACAAACGCACGCAGTTAATTACAATGGAAGACATGGGCCGTTGATTCCAAAGCCACGGACAACGGGGAGGTTGCAGCGTGAATCTCAAAGAATATCCCAACGTCACCGTGATCCGGCACCCGGTCGTGCAGGAACAGCTCACCGTTGCGCGCGATAAGACCACGCCGACCCATCGATTCCGACGGGTGATCGGTCAGATCGCGCGACTCATGGCGTTTGAGATCACACGCGACTATCCCACCCGGCCGAAAGAGATCCTCACGCCTGTCGGTCCGTGTACCGGATGCGAACTCGCCAGAGGCCTGACCCTGGTGCCGATCCTCCGTGCGGGGCTTGGCATGGTCGACGGCATTCTCGCCCTGATACCCACTGCGCGCGTCGGACACCTCGGCATCTATCGCGACGAGAAGACCCTCCAGCCGATCACGTATTACAACAAGCTGCCGCCCGACATCGCGTCGACTGATGTCATCGTGATCGACCCGATGCTGGCCACGGCTGGGTCGCTCAATGCGGCCATGGATGTCATCAAGAAGACCGGCGCTCGAAGCCTCAAGGCCCTCTGCCTGGTGGCCGCACCAGAGGGCATCGCCAACGTGACCGAACGCCATCCGGACATACAGATCTATGCCGCCGCCATCGACGAAAGGCTGAATGAGCGGGGCTACATCGTTCCCGGCCTGGGCGATGCCGGTGACCGCATTTTTGGGACGGCATGACTGCTCGGATTCGCGTTTCATTGACCCGCGTGTGCCAAGATGCTCTAATGAAGGTGTGCGACGTTGCGAATCATGGGCAACGTCGCTCGTCTAATTGAGTAGTTCCTGTTCGAGGCGCATCTTGCAGACCACCAGCCGAGTTTTGACGCTTCTCGCTGCATTGGCCATGCTTGCGCCAGTTAACTCGCAAATCGAATTCGATGCGACGAGTTGCTCGATCAATCCAGATTCTGGAGATTGTTGCTGCGTGACGCAGACTCAAGAATCGGAAGCCGATGCCGGCTTGTCATGCTGCTGTCGCGACGATGAGTCGTCGGATTCCAGGGAATCGACCCAGGCTCCCACGCGGAAGGGCGACGGCTGCCCATGCGGCAATTGCAGTTGCCGCGTGATCATCTGCTCCGGTCATGCGATGCCATTCTTTCTCGCACCAGTTTTTGTCACCGGCGCAAGCGATCATGTGACCAGCAGTCTGCCGATCCCCAGCATTGAGCTGTCCGGCGACGCCTGTCTTCAGGGCGTGTTTCACCCTCCGAAGTGCTGATACTCCATTTCTCGAGAATGATTGCAGATTGAATTGGGTCATGCGCGCGCCTGATGCCCGCGATTGATTCCCAATCACGCCATCGCAATCAAATCTAAGGCCATCGAGCCGACGCTGCGTCGGAGTGATTGGTCAAGGTCCGAACAAGACAACCAGGCAGGGCTGCGGACTGCCGATTGCGCCACGCTGCAATCTGCCGCTGTTTGAACTGTTGGATATTGGGTGAAGTCCATGAATCGCACAGAAACCGTCGCCGATCTCTCCCATTTCGCGGGGCAGGGCGCGGCACGATCTTCAACCGCCGTGCCCATGCCGCCGCGCCGCTGGATGTCGCGCGTCATTTTGCCGGCTGTCATTTTGCTCAGCGTGCTGGGGATTCTGGCGTCGGCTGGATTGGATGGCTTGTTGCCGGCTACGGAGGTTCGCGTCGTCCCCGTGCTCATGAAATCCACCACGGCGGCGACCGGCGGCGGTGTGGTACAGGCGCCGGGCTGGGTCGAGCCGGACCCGTATCCTCGTTCAGTTTCGGCCCTGGCAGATGGCATTGTCGATGAGGTGCGGGTGCTGGAGGGCCAGGCGGTGAAGGCCGGTGATGTCGTGGCCCGTCTCATCGATGCCGACGCGAAGCTTGCATTGGCCCACGCTGAGAGTCAGATCAGCCAGATGAAGGCCGAATTGCAGCAGGCCGAGGCGGCGCTGGAGGCCGCCGAGCAAAACTGGGAGAACCCATTTGAACGAGTCCGGGCCCGCGATCAATCGGCCGCGATGCTCAAAGAGGCCCGCGCCGAACTGGAGCGGCTGCCGGCGCAGATTGACGTCGAGACGGCCCGGCTGCGAGAAGCCGAGGAGAAGCTCAATCGCGTCAAGCGTCTCTATGAAGGCCAGCAGCTCGCAGGCATGGAGATGATCCGGGCGCAGGCGGGCTACGACGCTCAGGCCGCGCAGCTAAAGGCGACGACGGCAAGCCGTCCGGTGCTGGAGGCCCGCGTTGCCCAGCGGGAAGCGGAAGCAACCGGCGCGGCGCGGGCGTTGGAGCTGCGCATTGAAGATAAGCAGCAACTTGCCAATGCCAGGGCGGCCGTGCTCAAGGCGCAGGCGGAGCTTTCTCATGCGGCCGTAACGCGCGACGAAGCGGCGCTGCGTTTGTCGCGCATGGAAATTCGCACGCCGACCGACGGCATCGTGATGAACAGGTTGATCGAGCCTGGCTCGAAGATGCTCATCAGCATGAACGATCCCAATGGTTCGGTGGCATTGAAGATCTATGACCCCGCCAGGCTGCAGGTCCGCGTCGATGTTCCGCTTGCGGACGCCGCCGCAGTTTCCGTTGATCAGGATGCGCAGGTCGTGGTTGACGTGCTGCCCGATCGCACATTCAAGGGCCGCGTGACGCGCGTCGTCAATGAAGCCGACGTTCAGAAGAACACGCTGCAATTCAAGGTGGCAATCACCGATCCCGAGCCGAGGTTGCGCCCGGAGATGCTCGCCCGTGTGCGCATTCTCATTCCAGCGCGGGTCAGCGAATCCGATGGTCCGCGGCAGGCGTTCTTCATCCCGGCGGAGCTGGTGCAGGGCGGCGAGAAAGAGCCGTTTGTCATGGTGACGGATCGATCCGGCACACGAGTAGCCCGCCGCCCGGTAACTGTGGGTGATCGTGATGCTCAGGGATGGGTGGAAGTCACATCGGGATTGCATATGGGAGACCAGATCCTGGCCGGAGACGCGATGCGATTAAAGGAAGGCGACCGAATTCGCGTCGTGGGCGAGTCCGGCGTCGTGGACGTGAGTCGAAAGGGGGTGTCGCATGGCCATGATTGAATGCCGCGGCATCTCGCGCGTATATCAGAAAGGCGCCGACCCCGTGGTCGCACTGGAAAATGTCAACATCGACATCGCGGCGGGAGAATTCGTCGCGCTGATGGGGCCGTCGGGCAGCGGCAAGACGACCCTGCTCAACCTCATCGCCGGCATCGACCGTCCTACCGCCGGCGTGCTCAACATTGATGGTCGCGATATCGCCCGGCTCTCGCGCTCAGAGCTTGCGGCGTGGCGGGGCGAGTACATCGGTTACGTCTTCCAGCTTTACAACCTCGTGCCCGTGCTGACCGCGTACGAAAACGTGGAACTTCCGCTGCTCTTGCACTCCCTGTCACGCCGGCTTCGGCACGAGCGTACCGCTTCGGCCCTCGAACTCGTCGGACTGGCCGATCGGCATGATCACTACCCGCGTCAACTGTCCGGCGGACAGGAGCAGCGCGTGGCCATTGCTCGTGCGATTGTGACCGCGCCGAAGATCATCGTGGCCGACGAGCCGACCGGCGACCTCGATTCGACCTCGGCCGCATCAATCATGGCCCTGCTCAAACGGTTGAACGCCGAGCTGGGCAAGACCATCGTCATGGTCACGCACGATATCAAGACAGCCGCCTATGCTGGTCGCACGGTGCATCTGGATAAGGGCCGGCTTGTGGATGGGACGATTCCCACGGTGCATGCTGAGTTTGTTGAAGCCGGCGGCCGAGGATAACGCCATGCTGAAGATCAAATACCTCCCGCTTGTGTTGAAGAAGGTGCTGCGGCAGCGCGTCCGCTCGGCATTGACCCTGGGCGGAATCGCGGCCGCGGTGTTCTTATTCTGCACGGTGCAGGCCATGCTCCGCGGCGTCCGCGAAGCGACTGAGACCGGCGCGACCGACAACTGCCTCGTGGTCTATCGCGAGAATCGTTATTGTCCGTTTACCAGCCGCCTGCCCGAGTACTACGGCCCGCGTATATTGAAAATCGCCGGTGTGAAGTCGGTCGTGCCGATGAAGATCGTAGTCAACAACTGCCGAACCAGTCTCGATGTGGTGACGTTTCGGGGCGTGCCGCGCGATGACTTTTCATCGCTGGTCGCGCTTGCGCATCATCGCGGGCTCGCTTCCCGACTGGCAGCGGCGATCGGACGCTGCGCTCATCGGCGAGACGCTTGCCAGGCGTCGCGGGCTCTCACCGGGCGATCGCTTCGACGCGGCGGGCGTCACCGTCTACGTCGCGGGAATCATCCAATCGGACGAGGCCCAGGATCAGAACGTCGGTTACGTGCATCTCGATTTCCTGCAGCGCACCGTGGACGACAACAAACTCGGCGTGGTCACGCAGTTCAACGTGACCGTGGACGATCCCGCCAGAATGGCGGCGATCGCGACCGAGATTGACGAGACTTTCGCCCACGATCCCGAGCCGACGCGGACCAGCCCGGAAAAGGCGTTTGTCGCGCGAGCCGCATCGGACATCGTTGAAATCGTTGGTTTCGCCCGCTGGCTCGGATGGGGATGCCTTGCCGCAGTGCTGGCATTGGTGGGCAATGCGATCGTGCTGTCCATGCAGGATCGCGTGCGCGAACACGCCGTGTTGCAAACGTTGGGGTTCAAAGGCGGTTTGATCTTGCGGCTTGTAATTGCCGAAGGCGTGCTGCTGGGACTCCTCGGAGGAGTGGTCGGCGGAGGCGCGGCCGCGGCCGTGCTGCTCACCTCGGGCATGGCCATCAGCACCGAGGGGCTTTCGATTCAGATTGTCGGCGGCATGGACACGATGGCGCTGGGCGTCGTTCTCGCGGGAACGCTGGGCGCGGCGGCGAGCTTGATCCCGGCATGGCAGGCCTCGCGGCAGGAGATTGCCGCATGTTTCAGGGCGGTGTAGCGAAATGAAGTTCCTCCCCTGGGAATATGGACTGCGAAACCTCGGGCGATCGCGGACCCGATTGCTGCTTTGCGCAGTCGGCGGGTTTCTCGTCGTGCTGCTCATGCTCGCGGCCGGAGCCTTCGCCCGCGGGCTGGATCGCGCCCTCATCGGCACAGCCGGTGCGAACAACGTGCTCGTGCTCGGCGCAGGCAGCGAGGAGAGCCTCGAACGCAGTGAGATCGACGCCAATACGCCAGGACTGGTTCTCGCCAGCGTGCCCGGCATTCGGCGGCGCATGGGCGTCAATTACATCTCGCCCGAGGTGCAGATGCAGTCTGTGCTGCGAATGCGCGAGCACGATCCGGATGAATTGACGGCCGTCTTTCGCGGGATCATGCCGGAGGCGTTTCTGGTCCACGATCGCGCCCGCATGATCGAAGGCCGCATGGCCGAACCGGGGCGCGATGAAGTGATGGTGGGGGCGTTGGCGGCTTCAAAGCTCGGCGTGCCGCAAGACACGCTCGCCGTCGGCAAGACCATCTGGTTCGACCGCCGCACATGGACCATCGTGGGCCAGTTTGAGGTACGCGGCAGCGTAATGGATGCAGAAATCTGGTGTCCGCTGCGCGATCTGCAGATCACGGCGCGGCGTAATAACCTCTCCTGCGTGGTGATGACACTGGACGACGCTGAGTTCGAAGACGTGGACGCATTCTGCAAGCGGCGGCTCGATCTGGAGCTGACCGCGATCCGCGAGTCGGACTACTACGCCTCGCTGGCCCGATTTTACGGCCCGGTGCGAATCATGGTGTGGGTCACGGCGCTGTTGATCGCCATGGCCGGACTGCTCGGCGGGTTCAACACCATGTATGCCGCATTCGCTTCGCGCGTTCGCGAGATCGGAGCTTTACAGACGCTTGGCTATTCCCGCCGTGCGGTCGTGCTGAGCCTGACACAGGAGAGCGTACTGGCGGCGGCCTGCGGAGCACTGCCGGGGGCGCTGATGGGGCGATGGCTGTTGGATGGCGCTGCGGTGCGATTCAGTGCAGGGGCGTTCAATCTCGCGGTTGATTCAACGGTGCTGGCCATCGGCCTGCTGGCAGGCCTGGCACTGGGCGTATTCGGAGCAATTCCGCCGGCGATTCGTTGCCTGCGGTTGCCGATATCCATTGCATTGAAGGCAAATGTATGAGGAGATTCATCATGATCCGAAATATTGCGACACTGGCGCTTTGTGCGGCAGGGCTCTGGACCGCCAACGGCTGCGATTCCGGCAGCAAGTCGCCGCCTCCGCGGTCAACCGGCGGCACGGACGGCACGAGTACAGCCGCGTTGCCGGCAATGCTCTTTCTGAAGAGCGCCCCGGCCAACCCGAAGGACGTCGGCGAAACACTCGCGTCGGCGAAGCCGGGCGATGCCGTGGTGGTTCGCGGCGTCATCGGCGGAAGCGAGGATCCCTTTGTCAGCCACCGCGCAATGATGACCATCGCCGATCGCAAATTGAAGAGCTGTGCCGACATGGGAGACAAGGACCATTGCAAAACGCCGTGGGACTATTGCTGCGAACCCCGGAATTCACTGAAAGTGAATATGGCCAGCGTGCAAGTGGTCGGTGCCGACGGAAAGGTGGTGAAGACCGATCTCAAGGGACAGGGCGGACTTGAGCCGATCCGAAATGTCATCATCGAAGGCAAGGTGGCCCCGGAGTCGACCAAGGACGCGCTGGTGATCAACGCGACGGGCGTATTTGTCGAGCCGAAAGGGTGATATCGGCTGATCCGGGTATAATGCGATCATGTCGACAAACGCCGCAAACTGGGCCGGCCTGACCTTTGACCAAATGGCCGACGGAGTATCTGCGCATCGCCGCAGCGAGGCCCGCGCGCGCTATCGCGCCGCGTTTCTCGATCCATCCAAGACTGACCGAAGCGACATTGCCCCAGTTGTTCGAGAGCAGCGCGACGGCGACCTGATCAAATTCGTGCAGTCGGTCGAGGGCGGGCTCGAAATCGAATCGGTCATCATCCCCATGTACCGTGGAGACAAGTCGTGGCGCTCGCTCTGCGTCTCGTCGCAGGTGGGCTGCCGCATGGGCTGCACCTTCTGCGAGACGGCTCAGCTCGGCCTGCTGCGAAATCTCACCGCATCACAAATCGTTGGACAGGTGCTGGCCGCGCGGCGCACCTATAGCGTAGATATCCGCAAGCTCGTCTTCATGGGCATGGGCGAGCCGTTCGACAATTTTGACGAAGTGATTCAATCCGTCCGTGTGCTGACCGATCCGGCCGGTCTGTCCATGAGCAAGCGGCAGATCACGATTTCAACGGTGGGGCGGTTCGCCGGTTTGCAG